>NZ_JAEQDD010000098.1:0-60743 GCF_020737885.1 Microcoleus sp. PH2017_34_RAT_O_A
TTGGTTTCACGTACTTTGCCATATTAGTATTATGGATCGCCATGTACGCATTGTCCAGTCTTGTCCAATAAATTAATGATTAGAGGCATACCGATCGAAGGTTAGTGTGGGATGAGAGGCGTGTGAGACTCCGATTCCACCTGTCCATAATCTCAAAGCGCAGCTTTGAGCAGTGGGCGGGTGGATGACGAGATGAACAAAAGTTCAATAGTCGTGGTAAAATACTTAGATCTTGGATCAAAGAATAACAATCTGGGTCTAAGTCCAAAAAATTCAGGTGACAAGTGGGGCGGGACGTGTTCCTCACTATAAAACGCCGTAAAGGGAAACCATTGGAGTCCGCGGGAAGGAAGATCTCGATATCCTTAACAGGACTCAGATGCCTACAATATACCGCTTGCGGTTGATGTAGGAGCGTCACTAAGGTTCATATTGCGCGCCCAGTTCGCGGGCTGGGGGCTAGAAACCCGGTTTCTTCGAGTTTTGCGTTTAGTTACGAAAAATCTACGAAGAAACCGGGTTTCACTCTTGTTAGCGATCGCGCGCCAACTAATTTTTTAGTAGAATCCTCACAAAAAATTCTCAATTAATTCAAAATTCACCGCTCAAAACTCACAATTTCAAAATATTATCTTGTCCGACTTTAGCCTCCTGAGACACTTGCTCAACCTCATCTTTGGCAAGAATTTCCAAAGCTGCATCTGCTTCGACACCGCCCAACCGCCCCAAAGCTTGGGCGACTCTATAACGAATCTGCCAATCTGCATTGGAAGCGTAGGGAAGCAGCAGCGGCAGGGCCCGTTTATCCCCTAATTCTCCTAATGCACTGATGGCAATAGTTTGGATCAATTCGTTTTCAGAACCCAGGGCATTTTCTAACATCGGAAATGCTTTTGGATCGCCCATTTCTCCCAAAGCTGCGACGATGCTGAGTTGCACCAACCATTCAGATGTACTGCTGTAAACTTGCTGCAAATCTTCTAAAGCAGCGGTTAATTTCAAGGCGCCCAAAGCATCGGCTGCGGCTGCTTGCACGTCGGGTTCGGGATCGTTTCGCAAGCTGTGAAGCAGTACCTCTAAAGCGTTCGGCAGATTTTGCTCGCCGAGGGTTGACATTTGGCTGACGGCTGCGTATCTAACGCGGACGTTTTTGTCGCCGATCGCAATTTGAATCAAATTATAGGCGATCGCTGGTTCTAGCTGCCGCAGTTGGTTGACAGCCCGCAACCTTTCGCCAAAATCCTCGGAATTTAGCAATTGTTCGACAGATTCAGGGGTAATACTCATGCGATTTTAAAATTGGTAATTGGTAATTGGTAATTGGTAATTGGTAATTGGTGATTGCCAAAAGCTTAGAGATTGAAGGAGCGATCGGCTCATTTTCTGATACAATCCTTCAACTGCAACAATTAATTAAGACTCGGCTGCCATCCATCGGATAATATCTCCCCTAGTGAGGATGCCGATTACTTTGCCAGCACTATCGACTACCGGCAATCGGTGGATGCTGCGATCGTGCATTAGTTTGGCTGCTGCTTGGACAGATTTGTCTGGTTCGATGGTAACGGGCTCTTGACTCATCGCTTCTCCTACTGTTTGCCCTAAAGCCTTGTGGAGTTCTCGCTCGTAACGCGAGGGATTTTCTAGATAAATCACGCTGTCGAGTACCATGATGTAAGCGGGCGGAGTAACGCCGGTTTCCCGCCACATCAAGTCGGTTTCGGAGATGACTCCTACCAATAAACCATTCTCATCTACAACGGGAAGGCCGCTAATACGTCGATCGGCTAAAATTTTAATCGCTTCGTTTAAGGGCGTTTCGGGGCGCGCCAAAATCGGATCGCGACTCATCACATCGGCTACTGTTTTGGGCATGATTGGCGGTTGATTTAGTTGTTGCTCTACATCCGATCATATAGGGAAAGCGTGACACAGACTGAAGAAAAGCAGCCGGGGAGAAGGGATTCGTGACAAGCTAGAAGGACTCAAATAGTTTGAATGCCAGAATTTATCAAGGTTTTTGCGATCGCACTCACGAATTCTGCCGTTTGTCAGTCAAGCGCGCGGGCGATCGACCTCACAACATTGTTAAGATAAATTAAACAGCCGATAAATTCTTAGCGATGCCAGAATCTACCGCCGCAGAAGCAGATACCCAACCAGAAACGCGCTGTGTATTAGTTTGCCAGTATCAATCTTGCCTGAGACATGGTTCAGCAGCAGTGCTAGCTGCCTTTGAAGCCCAACCAGTCCCAGGGGTAAAAGTTGAAGCTTCTAGCTGTCAGGGACAGTGCAACACGGGCCCGACTGTGCGAGTCACCCCAGACCAAATTTGGTATTGTCGAGTTAAACCGAGTGATGTACCGTTGATCGTGGAACAGCACCTCAAAGGCGGAAAACCTGTAGAGGCGCTGTTCAATCCGAGAATTCATATGCGTTATTATTATTAGTCTTGACTCGGTGATTTTTATAAGATATGTTTGCATCTAATTTGGACTTTTCTCTTAAGTCTTTGATTGGTGGTTAACCGCAGATTTAAAGCAGATAAGCGCAGATGAACGCAGATATTTTTCGGGTGCATCTCAATGCAAGCGAATATATCCGTAGGGGCGAAGCATGACCGCAGTCAATATGAGATGATAACTAATAACTTATATGCGGTCATGCTTCGCCAAAAAGTATTTTGAATGGCGATCGCACCTCTTGCAAAAATACCTGGAACGGGCAAGATGCCCGTTCCACAAGAAAAGATTTTTTTGGTGGGACGGGCTTCTTGCCCGTCCGAAAATTTGATTTAAAGGACTTTTCTAAGAAGTCTATTGTGATGGAAGTGATGCTTTGAGAATTAAAGGAATTGCGGTTAGTTTGTTAGTCCTAATTTTGGGGCGCACGTCGGCGGTAGTCGCTCAAACGTCTGCGGTGGCTGGGGATATTTGTCCTGGGGAATTGGGGGCGAAGGTAGATGCGATCGCCAATCGTGCTGAATTTAGCCGATCGCGCTGGGGCATTTTGATTCAACCGCTATCATCTACTGCGACTCTCTACAGCCGCGACGCCACCAAATATTTCATTCCAGCATCCAATGTCAAGCTGCTAACCACAGCGGCTGCTTTGCAGAAAATCGGTGCAGATTTTCGGATTAAGACATCGGTTTACAGCGGGGAAAATGGGAGTTTGTATGTTGCCGGTAGGGGCGATCCGAGCCTTGCAGAGGCTCAGTTGAAGGACTTGGCACAGCAGTTGAAACGTCGTGGAGTCGATCGCATAAATGAGTTGATTGGCGATGACAGCTATTTTCAAGGCAGTGCAGTCAATCCGAATTGGGAATGGGAAGACGCCCAAGCTGGCTATGGCGCGCCGGTTAACAGTTTAATTTTCAATCAAAACGCGATCGAGCTTGTTTTGTCCCCACAGGCGATCGGGCAACCTCTGAAAGTCACTTTTGCCGAACCAAAGTTAGCCAATCAGTGGCAAATTCTGAACAATTCAGTCACAGTCTCTCAAAACGAATCGGAGTTTATTGAAGTTGGCAGGGAGTTCGATCGGCCTGTCATTCGAGTTGGCGGGCAGTTGAAAGTTGGTGCGGAATCTGAATCAGCTTATGTCGCAGTTGTCAATCCCGCTAATAATTTTTTACAGCATTTTCAGCAAGTTTTAGTAGCTGAGGGAATCCCTGTCAAACAAGCTTTGGTTGCCCCTGTTCCTCGCAATTTAAATCAGGAATTAGCGTTTGTTGAATCGCCACCGCTGGCCGAATTGGTGAAAGAAACTAATCGGGAAAGTAACAATCTTTATGCAGAAGTTTTATTGAGATTGTTGGGAAAAGTCACAGGCTCCATGCCTGTTTCACAAGCAGTCACAGGCAAGATGCCTGTGCCACAAGAGGATACAGGTGAAATTGGTTTGAAGGAGTTAAAAATAGCTTTAACTCAATTAGGTGTAAATCCAAACAGCTACATATTAGCCGACGGTTCCGGACTTTCCCGCCACAATTTAATTAGTCCAGAAGCCTTGGTGCAAACTTTGAGATTGATGGCGAATTCACCTACTGGATCTATCTACCGCGCATCACTGCCCGTGGCTGGCGATAGCGGTACTTTGAAAAATCGCATAAACTCTACACCAAACCGCGTAATTTTGCAAGCAAAAACTGGAACTTTGAGCGGAGTTTCGGCGCTGTCGGGATATATCGAAGTTCCCAATTACGAGCCGCTGGTGTTTAGTATTATCATCAATCAATCCGATCTGTCTGCTTCAAAAATGCGATCGGCAACGGACGAAATTGTGCTATTATTAAACCGCCTGCGCCGCTGTTAAAACCACAGATTTAAGGTGAGAAAGTTTATCTAAGTAGTTACACCTAAAAAACAAGACGTTAAACAGTTGACAGTTGACAGTTGACAGTTGAGTGCGAAGTGATAAGAACATAGATTTAAACTCCGTTCTTATCACAATCTGCCGACCTGAGTAAGGGCTTCAAACCCTTGCTATTCGGCGAAAAACTCTACAAGTTTTAAGTTTAATGAGATTGCAGCGGCGGGGATCGAAAAGCAGCTAGAATAAAAACAGAAGAATTAAAACCATTGGGCTGTTTGAACCTGCTATCAGTCGGCGAGTTCTGTACAGCCCGAAAATAAGTCTAACTTTCCAACTATGAAGTCTTTAGATTCCGAACAGCAACACATCTTTGTCGAAACCAACAACATCCGCTTGCACTGCGTTTCCCAAGGAGAAGGCGAGCTCGTGATCCTCCTGCACGGGTTTCCTGAGTTTTGGTACTCTTGGCGCCATCAAATTCCTGCCTTAGCGCGTCATTTCAAGGTTGTGGTGCCGGATTTGCGGGGCTACAACGATTCGGACAAGCCGGAAAGCGGTTATGATTTGGATACGCTGAGTGCTGATATTCGCGGTTTGATCGATCGGCTGGGCTATACAAAAGCGCACATTGTCGGTCACGATTGCGGTGGTGCGATCGCGTGGCATTTAGCTCAAAAATTCCCCGAAAAACTCAACCGCTTGGCAATTTTAAACGCTCCGCACCCGCAGCGATTCGTGCAGGAAATGGCAAGCAATTTAGACCAACTCCGCCGCAGTTGGCATATTTTGGCATTTCAAGTTCCCGGCATTCCTGAATGGTTGATCCGGCAAAATTTGAAAGATTTTGTACAAAATATCTTGCAAGGACAAGCTGTTCGCAAAGGAGCTTTTAGCGCTGAGGAAACTAAGATTTATCAAACCGCTTTAGAAAAGCCAGGAGTGTTAGCGGCGGCGATGAATTATTACCAGCAGATGTTTCACCCGCAGCGTCTTTGGCATTGGGGGCAGAAGTTAGATCCTGTGACAGTGCCTACTTTGGTGCTTTGGGGAGAAGAAGATGCGTTTTTGAGCCACACACTTGTAGAAGGTTTGGATCGGTTAATTAGCGCTCCGTTTAAGTTAAAATTAATCCCTAATTGTGGTCACTGGATTCAGCAGGAAGCGCCGCAAACGGTGAATCGAGAATTGCTGAATTTTTTGAGAAATTCTTCTCGTTCTTTGGCTTTGGCATAAAAGGTTTTAAATATTGCAAATAAAAACCCGGTTTCACACGGAAACTGGGTTTTTATTTTTCTCCGAGTATGTCTGTAGGGTGCGTCAATCGATTTTAGATTTTAGATTTTAGATTTTAGATTTTAGAGGCGACCCCACGGATAAATTCGGGGGAAGAGAGGATTTTCGATTTTCGATTTGGGGATTCCACGGATAAATCATGTGGCGGGTACCATCAAGAAATTCGCTTGTCAGTAGAGAATTTCTGAGTTACCAGAGAATTAAATCAGGCTGACGCACCCTACTATAGCCTTTCTCAAAGAGATGAGGTATGATTGACCAGAAAGAATTGGTTGAAAGCCCCAAGTCTTTGAGGGAGAAATTAAAATCAGACTATTCATTACTCCAATCCTCGGACTTAAGGGTAAAGGTCGCTCTCAAACTGTCAACTGTCAACTGTCAACTGTCAACTGTCAACTGTTGACAGCTTCTATAACCATTAAACTAAGAGGGCTGAAGCCCAACTACGTACCGCATCTTTCTGAGAACCGCTATATCTAACTTATTCCGCCTCAAAAACAGGTATAAATGCCCGACACGAGGGTCAAAATCGATTCCCAAATTTTAGACCATAGTTCAAGTTCCCTGATTCATCAAGGTGAGTCAACGTAAAATCTAAAATCTTAAATCGACTCATGAGTCCCAGAGCATATTTTCTTGCATCAACAGTGCAATCATCGCAGTTCTAGAACAAACACCGAGTTTGATAAAAATCCGCCTCACGTAAGTAGCCACCGTCCAGTGACTGATATTTAAATTTTTGGCAATACATTTGTTTGGCAGACCTTGGGCTACTAATTGGGCGATCGCTCTTTCTCGCGGGCTCAGGCTGATTACCGGTTTGTAAATTGTGCTTTGCATAGTTTTGCAGTGCAGTGACGAGTTAAAAAATTAATCAATTAATGGTAGAATCCCCAGTTTCTCTCGGACTTCAGATAAGGGAGTTTCCCAATCAGATGCAACGTCCCAGTCAATTAGCCGCTCGGCTAATTTTCCATGTTTTAAACCTTTGATAATTTGTCCGATCGGGCATTTGCCACTTAGCAATCCAACTAACACTAAAATCGCACAGGAAGGGCGAAATACTTGAGCGCGAGTAAACGCTTGAAGTACAAATTCATCTTCGGCAGAAGGTGAAAGACCAGTGAGAACCGGTTAAACGTCGTGGTTTCGTTGAATCCAGTCTCCAGATGCGATCGGCTCAAACCCTTGTTCGTCTAGAAATCGCGCCACTTCGCACCCTAATGTTCCTGCTGGCAGTTGACGCAATTTTTCCAAGTCTATTTCAAAATGTCGATCGCTCTCAATTTGAGGATTAATTGTTTGAGCCATCTTTAATATAACTCCTAATTGACCGTCAGTCATGATTGATTCTCCTGGGATAAGAATTTAAGTTCCTGAAAAATGAAATTCATGTTTGTCCAGTTCATTTTTGCGATGAATCAAGACAACTTTTTTTTACAGTTCAGCTCAGAAATCCTACATTCTGTAACAGCAATTAACTTTCAGGAGCTTTTACATTTCTTTACAAACAGCCTCAGAGGTGAAATCTGTCAGTTGTCAAAATCTGGCTAGTGTTAGTTACCGCAGCTTGACCCAGAGGGAAGTAACCGTAAACTCCACAGTATTTAGCGGTGATTGGAACTCCTTTACTTACGTATATGAATCTATTCTGCTCCTAAGTATTTGCACCTGCAATGAGTCAGAAGCTGAAGCGTGTAAACGCAGTGATGCGAGTGCTACCAAGTGAATCAAGGTGAAGAGACCAGAAGCAGGGTGAAGTAAACATTTGACAGCTTGCCCTGTAGCAATATTATTCGTAGGGTGTGTCGCCATTAAAAATTTGTGAATTAAAATCGACTTTTCGAGTAGCGACGCACCTCAATAGCTCTCGGTGAGGGAAATTTCCTCGGGCGATGGCTACGTCCCGGCTTGCGCCTACGCACTCGAAGCGAGCTAGTATTGATGCAAAAATGAGATGCACCCATTTAATTTGAGAGCATCTCATTTTTGTAACAAGCATTTTTGATTTTAGTGGTGTCCGCGAAGAGCATATTATACAATACGCTCTTCGCGGACAGAACTAATGACCGATCGCGACAAAATTTAAATTTCTTCCATGTCTCCTACATCTTGAATGTCATCATTATCAACAACCTCATCATCATCAGCATCGACATCATCAGCATCGACATCCACAGGAGCGACAGAATTAGCAGAAACCACTGCCCCAGTATCAAGTTTTTCCCGTACTAGCCGCTCGATCTCATTTTTGAAATCGATATTTTTCTCCATGTGTTGAATCACTTTGTCTCGTCCTTGAGCGATGTTCTCGCCGTTGTAACTATACCAAGAACCTTTTTTCAGGATTACTCCCATCTCGTCTGCCAAGTCAGTCAGACAGCCTAAGGTAGAAATGCCTTTACCAAATACAATGTCAAATTCGGCAATGCGGAAAGGCGGAGCAACTTTATTTTTAGCAACTTTAACTTTTGTGCGGTTGCCGTATTCTTCGGTACCTTTTTTCAAGCTTTGAATGCGGCGAATGTCGAGCCGCACGCTGGCGTAAAATTTGAGGGCGTTACCGCCGGTTGTGGTTTCGGGGTTGCCGTAAGTTATGCCGATTTTCTGCCGCAATTGGTTGAGGAAAATCACGGTACAGCCGGATTTACCGATGTTGCCGGTGATTTTCCGCAGTGCTTGGCTCATCAAGCGGGCTTGCAAACCCATGTGGGAGTCGCCCATGTCGCCTTCGATTTCGGCGCGGGGGACGAGGGCGGCTACGGAGTCAATGACTACGATATCGACGGCGACGGATCGCACGAGTTGATCGACAATTTCTAGGGCCATTTCGCCGGTATCCGGCTGGGAAACTAAGAGATTTTCAATATCGACGCCTAATGCTGAGGCGTAGGTGGGATCGAGGGCGTGCTCGGCATCTACGAAGGCTGCGATGCCGCCGGTTTTTTGGACTTCGGCGATCGCGTGGAGCGCTAGAGTAGTTTTACCGGAACTTTCGGGGCCGTAAATTTCAATTACTCGGCCTTTTGGCAAACCGCCGCCCAAAGCAATGTCCAGTGTCAGAGCTCCGGTGGGGATGGTTTCTACCCTCATGCGAGTGGAGTCTCCCAATCGGACGATCGCTCCTTTGCCAAAGCTGCGCTCGATTTGGGACAGTACGGAAGTTAGGGCTTTTTGCTTTTCTGTGTTTTCAGTAGTTTTTGTAGAAGCTTCTTTTTTTGCCATTTTCGGTACGCGGGTAGACCCCTTGCGGAGCTTGTTGATTAACTGTACAACACGTATGTTAGCAGTTATTTTTGGGGTCTGGAGGTTCTGGGGGGATTTGGTTTAGAATTCTTGATTTTGCGGTGGTTGGGCCCGATCGCGCCCTCACCAGAAAGAATTGGTTGAAAGCCCGCCCGCCTTCGAGAGAGAAATTAAAATCAGACTATTCATTACTCCAATCCTCGGATTTAAGGGTAGAGGTCGCTCTCCTTCGGTCAACTGTCAACTGTCAACTATCAACTGTCAACTGTTGAAGGTGGCTCTTGCTTGGAAGGTAGAAGGCTTTCGGCAGAAGGTAGAATAATGGTCGGTTGGGATCTGTACAGGTATCGATCGATCTTTTACAGGGCCCAAACGGGGGTGGAGAGAAACCGGGTTTTTCCACAGCAATACACAGGTTGCAGCAGGCGAACCCGGTAAAAAACCCGGTTTCTGAGCGTAGTGGTGCGATCGTCCCCGGAGTCGATCGGTACGCATCTGGGACGATCGCTACAATTAGGACAAGCATGGCATCTACAACACATCAAGACACATCTGTTAATCCCAAAAATCCTCAAAATTCGCGGTTGCTGATCTGGTTATTGGCGATCGGCATTTTACTAGGTATCGGATTTCGGTTCTTCGAGATCGATCGCAAACTTTACTGGCACGACGAAGCTTACACATCAATCCGCGCCGCTGGTTTTACCAGGCAAGAAATCGACGACGAACTATTTCAAAACCGCATTATTCCCGCACCAGAATTGCAGAAATATCAGCGGATCAAACCGGGGAGTACAGCAGCAGACACAATACGTTCCTTAGCACTAGAAGACCCGCAGCATCCGCCTTTGTACTTTTTGATGGCTCGTTTGTGGATGCAGCAATTTGGCAGTTCTCTTGCAGCATCCCGCAGTTTGCCAGCAATATTGAGTTTGCTGTCGCTGCCTTTGATGTACGCTTTAGCCCAGGAACTTTTCGCTTCAAATTTGGCAGCCTTAGTAGCAACAACGCTGTTGGCTTTATCTCCCTTTGACATCTTGTTTGCTCAGACAGCAAGGCAGTACAGTTTGCTGACTGCAACGGTGATTGGCAGCAGTTGGCTGCTGCTGAGAGCATTGCGGTTGCGGGGGTGGCAAAATTGGGCGTATTACTCGATCGCGATCGCGATCGGTTGCTACACTCACCCTTTCTTCACGTTAACACTTGTCGGACATGGAGTTTTTATAATTGCTTGCTGGCTGTTTGTCAAAAAAAGAAAATTGCGAGGTCACTTAACTAATTCGCAATTTTTCTTAGCAGTAACAGCAGCTTTAATCTTGTATCTGCCGTGGATTTACGTGCTGGCGACCAACCTGGAACGAGCCTCAGCAACGACAGATTGGACGCGAATATCTCCTGGTTGGCTGTACCTGGCAAAATTGTGGACGCTCAGCTTTACAGCCTTATTTTTTGACTTCGACTTCGGCTTTGACAATATCTGGACTTATCTGCTAAGATTGCCATTTTTGCTGTTAATTGCAGCAGCCGTTTACAACATCTGCCGCCGCACAAATATTTCAACTTTGCTGTTTATTGTAACATCAATTTTCGTCCCGTTTTTGATGCTAGTTTTACCGGATATAATCCTAGGTGGCAAACGCTCCGCCGTCAGTCGGTATCTGATTTCCTGCTTTCCGGGGGTGCAGCTAGCAGTTGCTTGCTTGCTGGCCAATAATGTGAAAACTCAGCAGCGGTTTTGGCAAGTCGTTTTAGCCGGGGTATTTACAGCAAGCATAGCATCCTGTACAGTCAGCGGTGTTGCTGATACTTGGTGGAGCAAAGACTTGAGCTATTTTAATGCTGAAGTTGCGAGAAATATTAACAAAGAGGCGATGGCTAATCGCTCGATTAAAGATACAATTGTAATTAGCGATCGCGGTAATGACTTTACTAACATGGGAGATTTGCTCTCCCTAAGTTATTTGCTCGACAAAGATGTACGACTTATGCTGTTGAGTCAGTCGCCCGATATCGAGATGCTGAACAAATATTCGGCTCCTCTGGTGTTCCGCCCTTCGGAAAAATTGCGATCGGCACTCAAGCAAAATCAACGCCGCCTAGAGCCGATATTGGCATACGCCAAACTTTTTCGAGTGCGGCGAACTTCTTAGTTCCCGGTAGGGTGCGCTGAAAAAAACTGTTTGATTTGCCTCAAATATTTGAACTGACGCACCTTAAGTCACTATTTGAGAATTTTGTCAATTTAAATAAAGGTACGTAGTTGCGCTTCAGCGCCATCTTGGTACGTAGTTGCGCTTCAGCGCCATCTTGGTACGTAGTTGCGCTTCAGCGCTCAAAGGTACGTAGTTGCGCTTCAGCGCTCAAAGGTACGTAGTTGCGCTTCAGCGCTCTTTATATATGTAAGCGCCCAAGCGCAACAACGTAGCTAAAAATTAACCCCTATAAGAGTGCCAGTTGAGTTGTCTCAACTATTTGGGCTGACGCACCCTACATCATTAGCAATAATTATTTGAATAATTAGGAGAAAACGCCATGCAAGAGTCAAACAATTCATCTTCCGAATACTCGCAAAAATTTCGCAATCTTCAGACAGAATTACGCGAACGTTGGCGAGAGATAGAAGAATTTGACAGCGGAGATTGTGATATTATCGTCATTCCTTCTCTCAGCTTAGATCAGCAAGAAATTCTGAAAGTTGAGGGTGCTTACCACTACGAAGAGCGGCATTTATTTTCATTGATTCGCCTGCGAAATCCTCGCACGCGCTTAATTTACATCACCTCGGAGCCGCTGCACCCCATGATTATAGATTATTACCTGCAATTGCTCCCAGGTATTCCATTTTCTCACGCGCGCGATCGCCTTTTGCTGTTCTCGGCTTACGATGCATCGGCGAAATCCCTCACCCAGAAAATTTTAGAACGTCCTCGCTTGATGGAGCGAATTCGCCAAGCAGTACGCCCGACAAAATCTTATATGGTTTGTTACAACTCGACGCCCTTAGAGCGCGAGTTATCTGTTAAATTGGGAATTCCTTTGTGGGCTAGCGATCCGGATTTGCTTTATTGGGGAACAAAAAGCGGCAGCAGGCAAATTTTTCAAGAAGCTGGCGTACCTTATCCTGACGGTTCCGAGTTGGTTTGGAATGCAGAAGATTTGGCCCAAGCTGCGGCTGCGTTGTGGGAAAGACAGCCGGATTTGCAGCGGATGGTAATTAAGTTAAATGAAGGTTTTTCGGGGGAAGGAAATGCAATTTTAGATTTGAAGCCGATCGCAGGTAAAGCACCTCAAGAAAGAGTTAAAGCAATTGGCGATTGCTTCCACAATTTGCGCTTTCAATCAACAGGCGAAACCTGGAAAAATTTCAGCAGCCGCATTCCCGAATTAGGGGCAATTGCGGAAGCATTTATCGAAGGAGAAGAAAAGCGATCGCCCAGCGTTCAAGGTCGAATTGTCCCCAGTGGCGAAGTTGAAATTCTGTCAACCCACGACCAGATTTTAGGCGGCCCAGACGGTCAAATTTTCTTGGGTTGCCGATTTCCGGCGGATGAATCCTATCGGCTGGCGTTGCAAGAATTGGGATGGAAAGTGGGAAAAAATTTAGCAGCAAAAGGTGCTTTGGAGCGATTTGGAGTGGATTATGTTGCTGTCAAGCAATCGGACGGGAAATGGGATATTCAAGCAATAGAAATTAACTTGCGTAAAGGAGGTACAACTCATCCGTTTATGGCTTTGAAGCTGTTAACAAACGGTCGGTACGAGCGAACTACGGGATTATTTTACAGCCAGCAGGGCCGTCCGAAATATTATGTGGCTTCGGATAATTTGAAAAAGGAGCGGTATCGGGGATTGTTGCCGAATGATTTGATGGATATTATTGCTGACAATCAACTGCATTTTGACACTGGTACTGAGACGGGGAGCGTGTTTCATTTAATGGGTTGTTTGTCGGAGTTTGGCAAATTGGGATTGACGAGTATTGGCAATTCGCCACAAGAAGCTGAGGATATGTATAACAAGGTTGTGAAAGTTCTCGATCGCGAAACGTCATTCAGTTGACAGTTGACAGTTGACAATTGACAGTTGACAGTTGACAGTTGACGGTTTGAACAATACTGATGCAACGGGAATTGATATCACCGATCAACCCACAAACCCGGCGGTTGAAACCGCGTCTATACCAACAAAACCCGCCTCCGCGGGTTGAAGAGTCGTAGCGTAGCGGGGCGTAAGCCATCGCACATTGCTCTGAAATTCCATATTTCTTAGTCCGCGGAGGCGGACATTGTTTGTATAGACGCGGTTTCCAACCGCCGAGGATTTGAATCGTTTGTATAGACGCGGTTTCCAACCGCCGAGGATTTGAATCGTTTGTATAGACGCGGTTTCCAACCGCCGAGGATTTGAATGGTAGCTATTTTTTAGCGGGATAAATCGGTGTGGGGTCGATCGAGCCTGTGCGGTTGAGAGGCCAAAAACGGACGATCGCCCTACCGATGATATTTTGTCTGGGTACAAAGCCCCAATAATGGCTGTCACAGCTTGCGTTGCGGTTGTCCCCGAGTACCAAGTAAGAATTTTGAGATACAACTACAGGCCCGTAGGGATACTGCGGAATTTCTTCAATATATTTTTCCTGTAGCGGCTGCTTGTTGATATAAACTTTTCCATCTTTGACTTCCACAGTATCGCCCGGAAGTCCGATCACTCGCTTGATGTAGGCATCTTTGATCGGCGGCGGCTGTCCCGTGCACAAACTCGCCGGATCGGGAGGCATAAACACGATAATATCTCCTCGCTGCGGGTCTTGAAGTCGATAGCTCACCTTGTCTATAATTAATCGATCGTTAATTTGCAAGGTTGGGAGCATTGAGCCGGTGGGAATGTAGCGAGCTTCAGCAACCAGGGTGCGGATACCAAAGGCTAAGAATGCTGCTAAGCCGATCGTCTTAATTCCTTCTATCCAAGGATTTTCGGTATCTTGCGGGGGTTTTTGGTCGGCTGACTTGTCTAGACGAGTCATAAGTATTTAAGTCACTGGGCTGGATACAAATTATAAACTTATTTCGGGGTTTTTTGAGGAAATCTGCAAAATCTGCGCCCCAGACGCGAGTTTTTGTACTATCTGGTTGAGTAAAGTGCGCCGAGGTCGATCGTAAAAATTACAATTTTCCTGAAAGCTAGTTATATTTATTAGTATTTTTCTAACTCTTTTGAGGATAAAATTTGTCTGGGCTTCTACGTACATTACCTATTTAATTATAGCTTATGCCGACCACATCAAGTTTGTTAATCCGTCGCGCTCGCATTCTGTTACCAGACGGTGAGTTTTTGGTAGGGGACGTGCAAATTAGCGATGGCAAAATTGTTCGGGTTGCTCCCGAGATTGCGGCAGAGTGCGATCGCGAAATAGATGCGATCGGCTTAACTCTCTTACCCGGAGTAATTGACCCGCAGGTACACTTCCGCGAACCGGGTTTGGAACACAAGGAAGATTTGTTTACGGCTAGCTGTGCCTGCGCTAAGGGCGGCGTGACATCGTTTTTGGAAATGCCGAATACCCGCCCCCTAACCACAACCCAAGCGGCCTTAGATGACAAGCTAAGGCGCGCTGCTGACAAGTGTTTGGTCAATTACGGCTTTTTTATTGGGGCGACGCCGGAGAATTTACCGGATTTGTTGGATGCGAATCCGACTCCGGGGATTAAGGTGTTTATGGGTTCGATGCACGGACAGTTGTTGATGGATGGAGAGGAAAATTTAGAGCGAGTTTTCGCAAAGGGCGATCGATTAATTGCAGTACACGCCGAAGATCAAACTAGAATTAATCAGCGTCGTCAGGAATTTGCCGGCAGTACCGATTTAGCTGTACACTCGCAAATTCAAGACAATCAAGCAGCCTTGTTAGCAACTCAGCTAGCCGTAAAACTTTCTAAAAAATATCAGCGCCGACTGCACATTCTGCATCTTTCAACTGGCGACGAAGCCGAGTTTTTGCGACAAGAAAAACCGAGTTGGGTAACAGCAGAAGTAACGCCGCAGCATTTACTGTTAAATACCAGCGCCTATGAGAAGATTGGCAGTTTAGCCCAGATGAATCCGCCGTTGCGGGACACCCGCGATAACGAAATACTTTGGCAAGCTTTACTCGATGGCGTAATTGATTTTATCGCCACCGATCACGCGCCGCACACGTTAGAAGAAAAAGCTCAAGAATATCCAAATAGCCCATCGGGAATGCCCGGAGTTGAAACTTCTTTGCCTTTGATGTTGACGCAAGCAGTCGAGGGAAGGTGTACAGTTGCACAAGTTGCTAATTGGATGTCTGCGGCTGTTGCGAAGGCTTATAAGATTCCGAACAAAGGGGCGATCGCTCCGGGTTTTGACGCCGATTTAGTCTTAGTTGATTTGGACAACTACCGCCCGGTGATCGGAGCAGAAATGGCGAGCAAGTGCGGCTGGAGTTCCTTTGAGGGTTGGAATTTAACTGGATGGCCCGTGGTGACAGTTGTGGGAGGAAAAGTTGTTTTTGAGAACGGTAAATTAGATACAAATGTCAGGGGTAAAGCCTTGACATTTGACGTTGAGTAGTCAATTTATATAAACAAAGGTATGTAGTTGCGCTTCAGCGCTGAAGCGCAACTACATACCTAAAACATTACAGCAAAAGTTGTGCTAAAATTATCAGAGTATATTCCCTTACGATCGAGGCGATATTACCTATGCTCCAAGAACTAGAAACACAACTTCTTGCCTTAACTCCGACCGAGAAATCTGAAGCAATACGGCTGTTAACCCAAAGTTTAAGCAATAGCTGGCCGGGAATTACCAAGACTCCCGAAGTGTGCGGCGGCGATGCTTGTATTGCCAAAACTCGCATTCCAGTGTGGCTGCTTGTTGGTTTTCGCAATGAAGGTTCAAGCGATTCCGAACTTCTCCAATTTTATCCCCATCTAAGTGCTGCTGATTTGGTCAATGTTTGGACTTATGCTGATTCACATATAGAGGAAATTGAACAAGCAATCAGCAAAAATGAGGAAGCATAACTTATGGCATTATTATATGCAGACGAACAATTTCCTTTGCCAGTTGTGGAATTGCTGCGGGCTTTTGGTCACAATGTGCTTACAGTTCAGGAAGCAGGAAAAGCAAATCTGGGCATTCCCGATCCTGAAGTGCTAGAATTTGCTGTGAGTAACGATCGCGCTATTTTGACATTAAATCGGTTTGATTTTATCGGACTGCACAACCGAAAGCCAGACCATGCAGGTATTATTGTCTGCACTAAAAATCGGAATGTAGAAATATTGGCAACACGCATTAATGATGCTATTGCTGGTGAAGAAACTTTGAGGGGCAAATTGATTCGAGTCAACCGCCCGCCGCAGTAAGTACGCGCTGTGGCTATCCCGAGCGTGAATCGCACTTCCTCAATTTTCCCATTCCCAATCCAATAACTCGCCAGTCCCCATCAATTCAATTTGGCGCCCGTTATCGAGATAACTCAAAGAAATTTGCAAATATTTTTCGGGTTTGTACTGCAATCTTTCGGCCCATTCGATCGCCACAATCCCCAAATCCCTTTCTAATCCGTCCCAATAACTCTCTAAGTGCAAAGCCTCCGCTTCTTCGGGTTCGAGTCGATACAAGTCTAGATGATACAGCGGAATCCGCCCTGCAAAATACTCGTTAATCAGGGTGAAAGTAGGACTTTCCACAGATTCGGAGATTCCCAAACCTTCGGCGATACCTTGAACCAAGGTGGTTTTGCCGGCGCCTAAGTCTCCTTGTAACAAGATTACAGTGCCTGGTGGGAGCGATCGACCTAACGCAATACCAAACTGGCGCGTAGCCTCAAAATCTGCAAGCAAAGTTTTCATTTCAGTCAGTAGTCAGTAGTCAGTTGTCAGTTGTCATTAGTCATTAGTCAGTTGTCATTAGTCAGAAGTGCGAGCGTCCCCGCTCGCGAACAGCAGTCATTAGTCATTATCGGTTGGGGTGTATCTCAGTTTTGCTTTAAGAGTGCTGTCCCCGCTCGCGTGCTATACAAAGCACGCGAGCGGGGACAGCACTGTAAAAAAAATGCTTTTTGCAAAAATGAGATGCTCCCCATCTCCCCATCTCCCCATCTCCCCATCTCCCCATCTCCCCCTTAATCAGCTTAAATATTCTGGGCTCGCCCGTACCAACGCAGCAACATCCCCGCCAATCTTTGGGAATTGTGGCGAATTAAACCGGTATTTTTATCTTCATCCATGACATTGGCGATGACAATTCGCCGCCCCAGTTGCGTTATGGCTTCTCTATCGAGCACAACCGGATAGGAATTCTCCTGAGAATAGCGGATCAAAGATTTTGCAGATGGGACTTTTCCTTGAACTACTACAGCATCGAATAGGGGGCGGCCGCAAGCCCGATCGATCGCCCGAATGTGATCGGCAACGCTGTATCCGTCTGTTTCTCCCGGCTGAGTCATAATATTGCACACATAAATGCGCGGAACTTCACTATTGGCGATCGCATCAGCAATTTCCTTCACCAACAAATTCGGAATCACACTCGTATAAAGACTCCCCGGCCCAATAATAATAAAATCCGCTTCCCGCAGCGCTTCGACGGCCCTGGGCAAAGCCGGAGGATTAGCCGGATTGCAGCCAATTTTGACGATTTTTCCGTTAGCTTTGGTGATGCTGGACTCCCCCTCAATTCTTCGGCCATCAGACAGTTCTGCCCACAAAGAAACGTCGCTCAGAGTAGCCGGCAGCACCTCCCCCCTCACAGCTAAAACTTTAGAACTGGCGGCGATCGCCTGTTCCAAATCTCCAGCAATATCGCTCATCGCAGTCAAAAACAAATTCCCAAAACTGTGACCAACCAAACCGTCACCGGCTTGAAAGCGATATTGAAATAACTCAGTTAATAACTTTTCCTCATCGGCCAAAGCGGCCAAACAATTGCGAATATCTCCCGGCGGCAATACTCCAATTTCCCGTCGCAGTCGCCCGGAAGACCCGCCATCATCGGCGACCGTGACGATCGCAGTAATTTTGGCACTGTAATCTTTCAATCCCCTAAGCAAATGAGAAAGGCCTGTACCCCCTCCAATGGCGACAATTTTCGGGCCGCGGTGCAAGCGGCGGTGGTTGAGGAGTCGATCGACCAATTCCTCATTGCCTTCGGGCATCAGCACTTGGGTAATCGAGTTCAAACTGCGAGTTTGGCCCCACAGAATTAACAAAATTCCGCCCGCAATCACGATCGGGCCCGACACGTAATTGGGAATAACTTCCGCAATCCAAGTCAAAAAATTTCTCAACAATTGCAACAGCAAAAAGATCGGAGTCATCCCAGTCCAAATCGCTAAACCCAAAGTGGCAAGTACCACACCGCTAGCACTGATCAGCAGCCACCGTTTCACCAACAGTCCGGGGGCCAACCACTTAAACCACTGGTGAACTCGCCCGTTCCGCAAAGAAGAAGGGTAAGGATTTCTGGATTGGACAAAAACCTGCTTAGCTTTGGCAAAGACTCGCAGGGCTTTAGGAAATGAACTAATTGACATGGTTAATTAGTCTTAATGGTATTGGAATAGCTCAAGCTGACAAATTTACAATACAAGAGAGTTTTGATTCTGGCAGTCAATTTAAGTCATTAGTCATTAATCATTAGTCATTAGTCATTAGCTAGACTGATGACTGATGACTGACAACATAATAATCGATCGCATCTTATGGCTGAGCCGCTAATCGAACTCAAGGGGGTAAGTAAGTCCTTCGGGGATAACCCGATCCTCGATCGAGTGGATCTGAGGATATATCGGGGAGAGGCCCTGGCAATTATTGGCCCTTCCGGGACGGGGAAATCTACGATTTTGCGGATAATTGCGGGTTTGTTGGCCCCGGATGCGGGCGAGGTTTTCGTTCAGGGACAGCGACGGATGGGATGGGTGGACGACGTGGCAGATCCGATCGGGATTGGGATGGTGTTTCAGCAAGCTGCTTTGTTTGATTCGCTTACGGTAGAGGAGAATGTCGGTTTTTTACTGTACCAGCATTCTAAGCTGCCGCGCCGCCGGATTCGGGAATTGGTGGAGGAGAAGTTAGAGATGGTGGGTTTGCGGGGAATTGGCGAACGCTATCCAGCGCAGTTGTCTGGGGGAATGCGGAAGCGGGTAAGTTTTGCCCGCGCCATCATGGCAAATCCCGATAATGCGAGGGACAATCCGGAGGTTTTGCTGTATGACGAACCGACGGCGGGTTTAGATCCGATCGCTTCGACGGTAATTGAAGATTTAATTCGGGATTTGCAGAGAGCTCAGGGAGTTTGTAGCACTTATGCGATCGTCACTCACCAAGACAGTACCATTCGCCGGACTGCCGATCGCATCGTGTTTCTCTATCAAGGCAAAGTGCAGTGGGAGGGAACTGTCAGCGACATTGCATCGACAGATAATTTGTTAATTAAACAATTTTTTAGTGGCAGCGTTACCGGCCCAATTCAAGTGATTGGATAGTCAATTGTCAGTGGGCAGTGGGCAGTTGGCAGTGGGCAGTTGGCAGTGGGCAGTTGGCAGTTGGCAGTTGGCAGTTGGCAGTGGGCAGTTGTTAGTTGACAGTTGGCAGTTGTTAGTTGACAGTGGGCAGTTGTTAGTTGTTAGTTGACAGTGGGCAGTTGTTAGTTGACAGTGGGCGGTTGTTAGGAAAGCGGTTGGCAGTGGTTAATTGTTTGTATTATTGGGAGATGGGATATGTCACAAACAAATTTTCAAAAATTAGATGTTTATAAATTATCAGAAAAATTAGCTGATGAAATTTGGAATATTGTTATAAAATGGGACGCACTAGCTAAAGATACGGTCGGCAAGCAAATTATTCGAGCTGCTGATAGTATTGGTGCTAATATTGCTGAAGGAGATGGTCGAGGCAGCTATCAGGATCATCGGAGATTTATCAAGATTGCCAGAGGTTCTTTATATGAAACAAAGCACTGGTTGAGACGGGCTTATACTAGGCAACTACTAACAACTACACAAGTAGAAACACTCAAGCCAATTATTGACGAACTGTCACCCCGACTAAACGCCTATCTAAAATCTATAGGCAACACATCAGATAAAAATTAACAACTGCCAACCATCAACTATCAACTATCAACTGCCAACTGCCAACTGCCAACTGCCAATTGCCAAAGGAGGCAATATGCGATCGCGAACTGTAAGAGAAGGTTCTGTCGGATTCTTGATTTTAGTAGGAATCGGTTTATTTGGCGGCTTAGTGCTCTGGTTGCAGGGCGTACAACTAGGCAACCGCAGCTACAAATTCGCCGTAGAATTTGCCAGCGCCCAGGGAATGCAAATAGGCACGCCCGTCAGGTATCGCGGCGTCGCCGTCGGTAAAATTACCGCCATCAAAGCCAGCGCCAACGGCGTAGAGGTGACAATGGAGATAGCCCCCGGTACTTTAGTCATGCCGCGCGATGTGGCGATCGAAGCAAATAAATCGGGTTTAATTGGCGAATCGTCGATCGACATTACCCCCAACTCAATTTTGCCCGAATCGTTACTTACCGCCAATCCCATTAGTACCGACTGTCCCCCTGAGATAATCTGCAAAAATTCCCGCTTAAAAGGTCAAGCTGGAGTCAGTCTAGACGAACTGATTCGATCCACAGTCCGCCTATCTAATTTATACACCGACCCCGCGCTGTTCAACAATATTAAATCAATTGCAGAGAATACAGCCAGTACAGCTAAAGGTGCAGCTAAACTCACTCAAGATTTATCAAGTTTAACTCAAACAGCAAAAGCAGAAATCAAAACTTTGAATAAATCTGTAACTGGAGATGTTGGTAAATTAAGTGAGTCAGTAAAAACCGAATTGGCAACTTTAAATCAATCCTTAAAAGGGGAAGCCAACAGTTTGACCCAATCTTTAAAGGAGGAAGTAAACAGTTTGAATCAATCTTTAAAAGGAGAAGCCAGCAGTTTGAATCAATCGCTCAAGGGGGAAATATCAGGAGTCGCCGCAGATGTTTCTAAAGTAGCAGTTACAGCGGACACTTCCACAAAAGCCGTATCGGCCGCTGCAATAAATTCTGCCAATTCAGTAACTCAAGCAGCAAATAAAATCACATTAACAGCTAACGAAGTCAATTCATTAGTAATAACCAACCGCGCCAGTTTAGTCTCAACCCTGAATAACATCAATCAAAGCAGTCAAGAATTGCGGGTAGCCGTCAGCAGTTTGAGTCCAACAATTAATCGAATCAACCAAGGACAATTGCTCAACAATTTAGAAATCCTCTCAGCCAATGCAGCCCAAGCTTCTGCTACTTTGCGAGACTTATCCAGCCAGCTAAACAATCCCGCAACTTTGCTATTATTGCAACAAACCCTAGATTCTGCACGAGCTACATTTCAGAACGTGCAGAAAATCACTTCCGACGTGGATGAACTGACGGGAGACCCGGCTTTCCGCAACAACATTCGCAGGTTATTTAACGGATTGGGAGGCTTGTTGGGCTCGACAGAACAACTGCGGCAGCAAGTTAAAGTTGCTCAAACATTAGCTCCTATTTCAGAGAAAGTAAATGCGAGTACAACGGCAGTAAATCAATCTGTTAAGCCGGGATTGCCCAGTTTTAACAAACAGCAAAAATTGCCTGTTATTCCTTCTCAAACTGCAAAATCAGCAGAACCAGTTGCTCCCGAAAATACTCCTTGAAATCTGGTATCATTGAATAACCGTCGGTAAGGTGCGTGGCGCGCCCTACAGTTAGGAAGGTACGCATTATAGAGGTTTCAGTTAGTAAGGTTGGCAGCGCGCACCCCGAGATTAAAGTTGTGCAAATCTTATTAAAAAAACTCTTTCAATCGAAACAAGGAAAAGCAATGACGCAAACATTATCAAAACCGCCCGCAACGCAAACCAAGTACAATATAACTTGGGAAAAATTGCCAGACGATTTTAAATTACCGGACGATCCAGTTGAAAACATCGACCAACCACTTTTAGCAGCCGCCCTGCGAGAAGCCTTGGAACTTGCAGGATTTATCATAGCTTCAATGCTAATAGCTTCCAACTTTGGACTGTGCGCCAAAGTCAATGACAAAACAGTAGTAAAAGCACCAGATTGGGTCTACGTTCCCTCGGTATTACCAGCAGAACTAGGAGAAGTCCGCCGCAGTTATACGCGCACTGCTGAGGGATAAGTTCCAGCAGTAGTGATGGAATTTTTATCGGATACTAAGGGCAGTGAATATTCGACAATATCAAAATATCCTTACGGCAAGTGGCGGTTTTACGAGCAAATTTTGCAAGTTCCAGTTTATGCAATCTTCGATCCTAAATCGGGAGAATTAGAAGTATACCTTTTGGTTTCAGGACAGTACACAAAGCAAGAACCAGATGCTAATAGTCGATTTTGGATAGAATCAATGGGTTTATTTCTGGGGGTTTGGTCAGGAAAAAAATCTCAGAGAACGGGTTATTGGTTGCGCTGGTGGGATGAGAATGGCAATTTGTTGCTGTGGGGTGCGGAACGGGTGGAACAGGAACAACAGCGGGCCGATGAGGAACGCCAGCGGGCCGATCGCCTAATGGCATACTTGATGAGTCAGGGTATCGATCCTGATGGCATTTGAAGGTCGATCGATTTGAGATTTTACATTAGGAATAAAGGAGCGCCATGACTGCAACAACATTAGAAGAAAAATTAGATCGGCCGTTACTATTTCCAGGGTTAAGCTGGGAACAATTCAAAACCTTAGAACCGATGCTGGATATTCCCGGAGTTCGGCTGTCATTTTTAGATGGGATACTGGAGATTCAGAGAATGCCTGGAAGAAAACACGAAATAGGGAAAGAACGAATTGGTGCTTTACTGGAAACATATTTGCTGAAAGCAGGAATCGATTTCACTCCAACGGGTTCGTTGACTTTAGAAAATGAATCGGAACGAGTGAAGTGTGAAGCAGACAAATCTTACGAATTGGGTGCTGATAGAGAACGTCCAGATTTAGCGATCGAAGTAGTCGTAACTAGCGGCGGAATTGATAAGCTAGAGGCTTACAAACGCCTGCAAATTTCTGAAGTCTGGTTTTGGGAAAACAGCCGACTGTCTCTGTATGCTCTGGGAGAGGAAGGATACGAACAGATTGCGAGTTCTCAATTGCTCCCAGAACTCGATATTGATTTACTTGTCAGGTGTGTTAATATGCCGAGTCATGTTGAGGCAGTTAAGGAATTCAAAAGGGCGATCGAGCTCAATTATTAGTCAAAAATATTGAGCGTATGTGGCATCATTGAAGAATTGGTAAGCTGTTGCGGCCTTAAAATTTAATTTTTTGGGGCTAGGTAGGAGCATCGCCCCACTCGTTGTTTCCAGAAACATGATTGTTAAAATTAGATGCGCGCCAGCTTAACACCAGAAAAGTTTATAATAGAGCTACAACTCACAGGAAGCACGACCATGACAGCAGTCGTTACCACCCTCAAAACTTCTGAAATCATATACCCTAGCGCTGATGGAGAACCAGTGGCAGAAATTATACTACGCTCAAGGTTTCCCAAAAGTCCGCTTAACACCTGATGTGATGGTAATTTTTGATGTAGAACCTGGTGGCAGAGATAATTACAAAATCTGGGAAGAAGGACAAGTGCCGAAAGTGATTTTTGAAATGACATCACCAAGCACGCAGTCGGAAGATAAAGTGATTAAAAAAGATTTGTATGAAAGATTAGAAGTTCAGGAATACTGGTTATTTGACCCAAAAGGTGAATGGATTCCTGAAAAATTGCGCGGATATCGACTGGGGGTAGAGGGTTATCAAATAATTACAGATAGTCGTTGCGAAGTATTGCAACTGCGTTTAGAAATAGAAGGAAAACTGATTGGGTTTTATCGGGAAGATAATGGAGAAAAATTATTAACTCCTGATGAATTGGCTTCAGCTTTAAAAGCGGAACGGCAACGGGCTGAGGCGGAACGGCAACACGCAGAAGTGGAGAGTCAACGTGCACAATCGGAAAGTCAGCGTGCTGCTGAACTCGAATCTTTGCTAGCGCGTTATCGAGAGCAGTTTGGAAAATTGCCGTAGAATAAATAGTATAGGGGCGGGGCATCGCCCCTACAAAAATAGTTAGAGTCAACTAAAATTAAATATAATTAGAATAAAGGAGCAATCGACATGATTCAAGCCTTAACAAAATTAGTAACATTTAACGAATTCATTGCCTGGTATCCTGAAAATTCAGAACATCACTACGAACTGCACAATGGAGTAATTATTGAAATGCCCAAAGGAACTGGCCAACATTCAGAAATATCTGGCTTTCTCAATATAGAAGTTGGCGTTATATGTCGCAATACCCGATTGCCCTATTTCCTTCCCAAAGAATGTGTCCTTAAACCCGATCGCGACGAATCAGGATATGAGCCAGATGTCATAGTTCTCGATCGCCAGCAAGTGATAAATGAACCACGTTGGGCAGCAGAATCGATTATCACAATGGGTTCATCAGTACGTTTGGCAGTAGAAGTAGTCAGCACCAACTGGCAGACTGATTATCTTACCAAACTGCGAGATTATGAAGAAATGGGCATTTTTGAATACTGGATTGTGGATTATTTGGGATTGGGTGGAAGACGCTACATAGGCAATCCCAAACAACCGACGCTTTCGGTATATCAATTAGTTGACGGGGAATACGAGTTGGCGCAATTCCGGGGAGACGATAGAATTGAATCCGGTGCTTTCCCCGAGTTAAACTTGACTGCTCAACAGGTGTTTGAAGCAGGAATTGTGAATGAATAAGGAGAATTGTCATAGGATAAGAGGTATTAAATAGACCAAACTAAAAAACAGAACTCCCAGAACCCCGACTTCTTAAAGAAGTCAGGGTTCTTCTAAGAACGATCGCATTTTAGGTTATATCAATTCCGGTTACACGACCTATGATATAGAGGAGACGGCAGTGCCGTGTCCCTACAATATTTTGGGTAGGGACACGGCACTGCCTTCTCCTAATTTCGGCTAATAATCATTCCGATGCTACCGGATTTGATATTAATTAAATTAACCTACTTAATTACAGCAAAAAAGTTTATAATATGTATACAACTCACAGGAAGCACGACCATGACAGCAGTCGTTACCACCCTCAAAACTTCTGAAATCATATACCCTAGCGCTGATGGAGAACCAGTGGCAGAAATTTTAGCAAACCAATATTTGTACTACGCTCAAGGATTCCCAAAACTGCGCGTAGCACCTGATGTGATGGTGATTTTTGATGTAGAACCAGGTGGCAGAGATAATTACAAAATCTGGGAAGAAGGCCAAGTGCCGAAAGTGATTTTTGAAATAACATCACCGGGCACAAAGTCGGAAGATATAATCAATAAAAAAGACTTGTATGAGGGGATAGAAGTTGAGGAATATTGGTTGTTTGACCCTAGAGGTGAATGGATTCCCGAACAATTGCGCGGGTATCGATTGGGGGAAGATGGGTATGAATTAATTAGAGATAGTCGCAGCGATGTATTGCAATTGCGGTTAGAAATAGAAGGAAAATTGATTGGGTTTTATCGGGAAGATAATGGAGAGAAATTATTGATTCCCGATGAATTGGCTTCAGCTTTAAAAGCAGAACGACAACGGGCTGAATCTGAACGACAACGGGCTGAATCTGAAAGTCAACGGGCTGAAGCTGAAAGTCAACGTGCTGAAGCCGAAAGTCAACGGGCTGAAGCTGAAAGTCAACGGGCTGAGGCCGAAAGTCAACGGGCTGAGGCTGAAAGTCAACGGGCGACTGAACTGGAATCTTTGCTAGCGAGTTATCGATCGCAGTTTGGAGAATTACCGCAGGATAACGGCTAAAGAATTATAAGTGCGATCGTCCTTCACTCTCGATCGCACTTCCATAATTCTTATTTAAATAGTGTTGACAAATTTCAAATTTTGTGTTAAAGAATTCCACATTTTAAAACTGATCGTTTTGCGATCGAACTTGGGCAATCTAGATATAGGTACGAGTGCGAGTGCCTGGAAAACAGCTACAGTAAAGGTTAGCAATGGAAAGTACGCAGAAAAAGTCTAGTGATAGTCAGGTTCGTAAGGGCGATCGTATTAAGCAGATTTTTGCGTTTGTATCAATGGCTGGCTTTGCGGGTTCGACAATTTTTGGTATGGTGAGTCTGTTCAGCAGCGGTTTGAGCAGCCAGCACCGACAAAAACCCGTGGCTGCTGTTGTGGTTTCTCAGGAGTCTCTGCTGGCGGCCCAGGAACGGGGATATGAGACGGTTTTGCAGCGGGAACCTCAGAATCAGACGGCTCTGGAGGGCTTGGCAAATGTGCGGTTGGAGATGAATAATGCTAAAGGGGCGATCGAGCCTTTGGAGAAGTTGGTGAAGCTAAATCCTGACAGAGCTGATTATCAGGCGCTTTTGGCGCAGGCGAAGGGGAAGAAGTAACGGAAAGGGCGATCGGTAACTCGTTGTTACTACAGTAGATTGATAACTTTTAAATTAAATATTTGTTCATAATTCAAATGGCTGACTTACTTTCATAAAAGGATTGAATATGGGCATAGTACGCATGGGGCCGCCGACCGAAATTATATACAAACTCAAAGAAGTTTACGGGATTAATAATTTCATTGAAACAGGAACTTATCAAGGCCATACAGCCTACTGGGCAAGCCAAGTATTTGACCAAGTTTTTACAATAGAGTATTCTCAAGACATTTATCAAAAAGTTACCGAAAAATACGGTCATATCAAAAACATAGACTTTCTGTACGGCGATACCAGAAACCTGCTTCAAAATACACTATCACAGCTTGAAAGTCCAAGTTTATTCTGGCTTGACGCTCATTGGAGCGGAGGGCTAACTTACGGGGAAAGCGACGAGTGCCCCTTGCTAGCAGAAATCGAAATAATCAACCGCTCCGACTGCGAACACTTTATTTTAATTGATGATGCCCGATTGTTTTTATCTCCGCCACCTGCGCCCCATTCACCTCAACAATGGCCGGATATTAGCGCCATCTTAAATTTGTTGAATTCAGCAAAAAACAGCAGGCATATTGTAATTGTTGATGATGTAATTATTGCTGTTCCACTGCGGGCAAAACAACTAATTGTTCGGTATTGCCAAGATGCGATCGCAAGTTTAGGCAATACAAACAGCCGGAAACAGCAAGAAAACAATCAAACCACTGAGGTATCTGCGGATAATCTTAATAACGGAGAATCTATCAACAACTATGAATTGAAAATTATCGAAAATTTTATTGCTTCCGGTAATGTGGTTTTCGATATTGGCGCAAACATAGGTAGCTGGACAAATCAAGTATTAAACATCTGCCCCGACGTTCAAATCCATTTGTTTGAGCCAGCACCGCCAATATATCAAACACTTCTACAAAACCTGGCTGAACCGATTAAAAGCGGTCAACTCGTGTTAAACAACTTGGCAATAGCACACCAACCGGAAATCAGGGAATTTTATTATTACGAAAAATCTTCTGGATGGAGTACATTTCACCGCCGATTTGAAATCGAAAAACAGTATAATATTCAGTCGCCTCAGCCATTTCAAGTTTTAACCGCTACCCTTGATGATTATGTCCAAACAAGGGGCATAAAGCGAATTAATTTCTTAAAAATTGATACAGAAGGCGGGGAACTAGAAGTTCTTCGCGGAGCAACTAACCTTTTACAGAAAGGCAAAGTAGATTATATTCAGTTTGAGTACGGCGGAACATTTGTCGATGCCAACATTACATTAAAACAAGTATTCGAGCATTTACAAAAATTCCGTTACACAATCTTTAAAATACTGCCCAATGCTTTACAACCCTTACCCCAGTTTTCACCAGAATATGAGAATTACGAGTATAGCAACTTTTTAGCGGTAAACGAGAGGTTCACAGCTTTGATTTTTAGTGAAGCACCAAAACTGCTCGATTTGCAGCAGCTTTGCACAAAACATTCTGTTGTACCGCGCGGCGTTATTCACATTGGGGCGCACGAAGGCAAGGAAATTGCAACATATCAAACGATGGGGGTGGAAAGGGTACTATTTGTTGAAGCAAACCCTGCTGTTTTTGAACGTTTGCAAACGAATATAGCTGGTTTTTCTAACGCGCTAGCCGTAAATTGTGCAATTAGCAATATCAACGGCACAAGCACATTATATGTAACTTCTCTGGATCAAAGCAGTTCGATATTACCATTGAAGTATCATCAGGATATTTATCCAGAAATAAAGGAAGTCGATCGTGTAGTTGTGGAGTCGAGGACTCTCGATACACTTTTAGAAGAACTTCAAATTAATCCCGCCGACTTTAATATATTAAACATTGATATTCAAGGTGCAGAGCTTTTGGCTTTGCAAGGAGCAACCAATGTTCTGCAACACATAGAAGCAATAAACACAGAAGTCAATTATAAAGAACTCTATGAAGGATGTGCTTTAATTGACGACATTGATGATTTTTTAGAGACGTGCGGCTTCGATCGCGCTGCAACTGCAACACCCTACCACCCATCTTGGGGCGATGCGTTTTATGTGAAAAAACCAGTAATTGCAATGTCCACGCTGGGCAGAAACGGGCGGTTTGCCAATCAAATATTTCAGTATGCTTTCTTGAAAATTTATGCAAAAGAACATAACTTGAAGGTAGAGACACCAGCTTGGATTGGCCAGTATCTCTTTGGATGCAATGATATGCCCATATCTCAGCATTTACCTGTAGTTAGCGAAGAAACTAATAACCTTTTAGAAGCTCGCATACCTAATGCAAAAGAAATATTTAAAAATGTGGATTTTTGGGGTTACTTTCAGTACCATACAAGGTATTATGCAGCGCACAAGGAGTATTTTAGGGCGCTGTTCAAACCGGTGCCGGAAATAGAAAAGAAAATGAGTGAAGCCTGGGATTGTTTGCGATCGCGCGGTAAAACAATCGTCGGTTTGCACTTGCGGCGGGGAGACTACGGCTACAGCGATTTCTTCATCGCACCGAGCGAATGGTACAGAGAATGGCTAAAAGGTTTGTGGGAAACTCTGGATGAACCGATACTATTTATTGCCAGCGATGAACCGGAAAAAGTTTTAAGTGATTTTGAGGATTACAATCCCGTCACAGCAAAAGATTTAGGTTTGGAGTTACCGCAAGCAGAGTTTTATCCTGATTTTTACTTGTTGAGCCAGTGCGATATTGTAGCAATTTCAAATAGCTCATTTTCATTCGCAGCTTGTATGCTAAATGAAAAAGGCAAATTTTTCTTTCGACCGCACTTGTCGGCGGAAAAATTAATACCATTTGACCCCTGGAATAGCGAACCAATTTTGCGAGAATCTATGCCAATTAACTTTTTGACGATCGTCCTCAACGGCCAGCCTTTTATCCGCTACCACATAGAAGTATTTAAACAACTACCTTTTAAGTGGCACTGGCATATTGTTGAGGGCGTAGCCGAGCAAAAACACGATAGTGCTTGGATGCTTAAATTCGGCGGGCAAATTACGGACGAGCTTCACGACAACGGCCGCAGCAAAGACGGGACAACAGAATATTTAGATGAACTCGCGCAGCTATATCCAGAGAATGTAACAATTTATCGGAAAGGAGCGGGTGTTTTCTGGGATGGAAAACTAGAAATGGTCAATGCACCTCTGGAAATGATTAATGAGGAGTGCTTGCTATGGCAAGTAGATGTAGATGAATTGTGGACGGTTGAGCAGATTTGTACAGTCCGGCAGATGTTTGCAGATTATCCAGAAAAAACAGCAGCTTACTATTGGTCCTGGTTTTTTGTCGGAGAAAAACTGGCTGTCAGCACGCGCAACTGTTATTCTCAGCATCCTCAGCAGGAATGGTTGCGGACTTGGAGATATAAACCGGGAGCTAGGTGGAAAAGGCATTCACCCCCCACCTTAGTTGAGCCTTTGGCAGACGGTGAAGTTAGAGATATTGCTACTGTCAATCCTTTCCTTCACGAAGAAACAGAAAGACTGGGCTTGGTGTTTCAACACTTTGCTTATGCGACACCTGAGCAACTACAGTTTAAGCAACGGTATTACGGTTACAAAAATGCAGTGGCAGAATGGATTTCCCTGCAAGCTGCAACGAGTTTTCCCGTGCGCCTAGGCAATTATTTTTCCTGGGTGTCAGATGGAACGATGATTAATACCGCAGAAGCGCTGGGAATAGCACCGATCGCGCGGCGAGACAACGATAGCAATGAGTGGCATTTTGTGCAGCCAGAAAAGGTGCAAAAGCAAACTACCCTTGCCGAACAGTCTCTCAAAATTGTTGTGGACGGCGTGTTTTTCCAGCTTTACAATACGGGAATTGCTCGCGTGTGGCGATCGCTCCTAGAAGAGTGGGTGCATCAGGATTTTGCCAAGCATATTATTGTGCTCGATCGCGCCGGAACAGCACCAAAAATACCGGGTATTAATTACCGTCCTGTTCCCGCTTATAGTTATGACAGCACAGATGCCGATCGCGGAATGCTACAGCAAGTTTGCGACGAACTGGAAGCTGACTTATTTATCTCGACTTACTACACAACCCCGATCGCCACAACCTCTGTATTCATGGCTTATGATATGCTTCCCGAAATATGGGGAGCTAACCTGGACAAGCCCATGTGGCGAGAAAAGCATCGCGCTATTAACCACGCATCAGCTTATATTGCGATTTCTCAAAATACTGCTTCCGATTTAGTCAAATTTTTCCCAAATATTGCTGCGGAGTCGATCGCCGTAGCTCATTGTGGAGTCGCCAGCAGTTTTTCGCCAGCCAATCAAGAAGAAATTACCTATTTTAAGACTAGGTACGGCATATTCAAACCTTATTTCCTTGTGGTAGGTGCTGGAGACGTTCATAAAAATACAGATTTATTCTTTCAAGCTTTTAGTCAACTTCCTACAAGACAAGCATTTGATATTGTCTGTACGGGGAAACGTTTCCCATTTAAAGATGAGTTTAGAGAATATACATCCGGTAGCGCCGTCCACATACTGGAACTTAGCGATCGCGAGTTGAGTTTCGCCTACTCTGGTGCCGTTGCCCTCGTTTATCCTTCAAAATATGAAGGTTTTGGTTTACCAGTTTTAGAAGCGATTGCTTGCGGATGTCCTGTCATTACTTGTCTTAACGCTTCTATCCCTGAAGTTGCGGGTAAAGCAGCTTTATATGTGAGCGATACTGACGTTAACGAGCTTGCACAGGCACTTTGCGAGGTACAAAAGCCAGATGTCCGCAGGGCTTTAATCGCAGAAGGACTAGAACAAGCGAAAAAGTTTTCTTGGTCAAAAATGGCAAGGATAGTTAGCACGACGTTGATATATGCTGCTTTTCAAGCTTTAAAGCTGAGGAAAATTAATTTAATCGTTTTCCCAGATTGGTCAGCATCAGAAGAGTCTATTGCCACTGATTTGATTAAAGCGATTAGGGCGATCGCCACTCACCCTGACAGAATGAAGATGACATTACTCGTAGATACTGCCAACATTTCTGAGGAAGAGGCAAATCTGGCTTTATCGGGCGTTGCGATGAATCTGTTGATGGAGGAAGATTTAGACGTTACTGAATCTGCTGAAATATCGTTAGTGGGAAATTTGGAGCCAAGGCAGTGGGATGTTCTGCTCGGCCGCATCCAAGCTAGACTTGCTTTGGAAAACGAAAATGAACAGGCGATCGCAGCCGTCAAAGCAGAAAGCCTGCTTTCCTGCGAGCTAGATAGCTTCAGCAACAGGCGAGCTGTTTTGTCAGAAGAAGGAGATTGGAAGTTCATTTCTCCCGAGCTAGAATCTCTGACAGATCCTCAAACAGAAAATGATTTTCAAGAACAATCACCGGTAGATTGCTACTTAGAATATATTAAAACAAATTGTCCGACTCTAGATTTAAATACTTGGTTGCGCATAAAGTCAAGTCTTGAAACTACATCTTGGGACAATCCTGTATCCGCAGCAGATTTGAATAATTTTGCTGTTGTGGCCTTGATTCAAGCCGAAAAGTGTCCGGACTTATCGGTTAAGGAACTCTATTTTAATATGGCATTAGAAGCTTTAAATAGAGGAGTAGAGTTGCGGGAGCATCCTCTCTGTACGGCTCATCTTGCTGTAGTGCTTGCCATGACCGGAGAAATATTAGAATCCAGTCAAATTTCGCTAGCATCCTTTATCGATACTCTGCACTATGCTGATAGCTCGGTTGATAAAATTCTGCCAGCAATTGTATATATTCCTGAAAAGGATAACAGTTTGAGAAGTTACCGGAACGAAAATATTACTCAAATTATACAAGCAAAAGAGGGTTATACTCAAGCGGTTATGTTGTTGACAGAAGTGCTGTGTCGGTCACTGCTTGTCTCTTACAACACCCGAGGACTTTTCATCAAACACTTAGCAGCTCAAGTTTTCCCGGATTCCATTTCGATCAATTTAACGCTCGGAATATCGAGCTTGATCAACAATTTATGGGAAGGGTTGTTATACCTGCACCGCGCTAGACAGAAAGCTCCCGATTCAGCACCGATTTTGCAAGCACTCTACCTCGCATACAAAAATTTAGAACAGACAGAAAAAGCAAATTACTGGCTAAATTATGCTCGCAATGTATGCAAAAATCAAACTCATTCTCTCGATTGGAGATGGACAGAGTTAAAATTGGAAAGTTATTTCACTTACGTGCCATTTGAAGGTCAAATTTTATTGGCGGTTGAATCAAATTTCCAAAGTTATGCGACTGGGGTATTGATTTCAGAAGGAGACTGGTTTGAAAAAGAAATGGAATTTTGGCGCAATTCGATCGAACCAGGCATGACTATTATAGATGTGGGTGCGAATGTGGGAGTGTACACCTTTAGTGCTGCTCGCCGCGTAGGATCTAAGGGTCGTGTTTTAGCAGTCGAACCTTTTTCAAGCTGCGTTCGCTGTCTGCAAGAAAGCTGTAAAATCGGCAACTTTGACTGGGTGACAGTCTGCGCGGGCGCTGCGAGCGATCGCGCAGGAAAAGCTCGGTTGTCTCTTTCTCTTGCCAGTGAACTAAACAAAATTGTGGTTGGCGAATCTGCCGAAAAAATGGAACCCGGTACTTTTGAAGATGTTACCTGCTTTACTCTCGACAGCCTAATTGAAACAGAAAATCTAAGCACAGTAGATTTTATCAAAATAGATGCGGAAGGACATGAAATCTCTGTATTGACTGGCAGCGACAAAATTTTGTCTGAATTTTCTCCTGCAATCCTTTATGAAAATACCGACGTAGGTCAACGCAGCAATCTAGCTGCTGCCGATTATCTCAGAGGTAGAGGATATCGATTATTTATCTATCAACCTTATCTGCAAAAGCTGCTTCCTGTAGAGTCTGCTGGAGATTTGCAAGGAAATCTCAATGTCATCGCTTTACCTAGGCATCTTAATCATTTACAATCTCTAAATCTATCCGAAAATTTTTCATAATTCAAAGGGATTCCTTATGCCTGTTTTTCTCAACAGTTTGAAAAAAAGCGGTCATTTAGACCGGATTTACATGACACTCTGTAATATTGGCTGTCGTAAATTAACAAGCGAAGATGACTACGGCAGCCAGGGATGGAATATTTTTGCACCTCGGCTGACTATTTACGGTTTTGATGCAGATGCAGATGCTTGCGAAGCAGCCAATGCTGACCTTGAAGCGCGACAAGTCAATTGGACTGAAAAACATATTCCTCTAGCCTTAGCAAAGTCTGTAGGTGAATCTACACTTTATGTCACACAACATCCCATGTGCAGTTCGCTTTATCCACCTAATGAACCTTACTTGGAGCGTTTTTCTGGACTACCCGAACTTGTCAACTTAGATTTTTGTATTGAACTTGAAACCACCACTTTAGATGAGTTTTGCCAGCAGGAAGGAATTGATGAAATAGATTTCCTGCAAATTGATGTTCAAGGTGCAGAACTTCAGGTTTTAGAAGGTGCTTGTGAAATTTTAAACCGAAGTGTTCTAGCGGTTCAGTCTGAAGTAGAATTTTCACACTTATACTCAGATCAGCCTCTGTTTGCTGATGTTGACACCCATCTTAGAAAACAAGGTTTTACACTGTTTGATTTAGAACAAGCATATCGGCTTCGTGCTAGAACACCTATTGGCTCGGCAGTTCGGAACGGTCAATTGCTTTGGGGAGATGCTTTTTATTTTCGGGACTTAATTCAACATGACCTTGACAGCCCCTTAAAAACACCGCATAAAATTCTCAAGTTAGCTTGCCTCGCGGATCTTCTGGATTTTCCAGACTATGCCCTGGAGTTACTAGAGTATTTAACTTTGGAGTACGGCAACAACCCTAACTATAACTTTGCCAACAATATCGTTGAGAGTTTGGCTCAATTTCCAGAGCTTGTCAGCCAAGGACTGGGTTCCCTCGCTGTCGTGGCAAGAATTCAAGATTACATTAGCGATCGCGATGTTGTCTCATTCCAGGCAAGTCAACCGCTAAATCAGCAGTCGATTTCTCCAATAGCTATGTTTCAATCCGATCGCTCTAGCCAACTCTTCGTGCAGCGACACAACCAAAGACGATTGGAGCATCTTGCGAGCTTGGGATTAGATATAGCTGCTAAAACTGTACTGGAAGTTGGAGCAGGAATTGGCGACCATACAAGCTTTTTTCTAGACCGGGCCTGTCAAGTTGTCACGACAGAAGCAAGACCTGGTAATCTAGAAATTTTGATTGCCCGCTATCCCAATCTAGAGGTAAAGCATCTAAACCTAGATCAACCCGATTTAACAATGAATCGGCAGTTCGATATCATTTATTGCTACGGGGTGTTGTATCACCTACAAAAACCGACTCAGGCGATCGAGTTCATGGCTCAGTGCTGCAAAGATATGCTACTGCTGGAGACCTGTGTATCATTTGAGGATGAAGAATCGATCAATCCTTGTGTAGAACCGGCAGAGAGTCCATCACAAGCAATATCAGGTCAGGGATGCCAACCTACCAGGCAGTGGGTATACAACCAACTGAAGCAATACTTTAACTTTGTTTATATGCCAATTACTCAACCCAATCACGAAGAGTTTCCTATAGATTGGATTTCACCTCCACCTACAGAAATTTTGACAAGATCGGTATTTATTGCCTCAAGACAGCCGCTCAACAATCAACTTTTGATTGAAGATATTCCTATGCAGCAGCAACGTCATTAAAATCATCCCCTTTGGAAAGGCAATTCAATAATGCTAGCTTAGAAGATAAATTTCCCACATTTGCTCGTAGGCTTTTTCCATCTCGCGAGTAAAATGCTGAGCATTCCAAAGGGGAGAAGTTTGCCTTGACTGCCGAAGTTTCCACGAAATTTGCTGCCGCAAAGCAGCATCTTTCCCTAAACGAATTCCCCATTCCACATATTCTTCATCAGTCCAAGCAATACCCTCTGTCACCCCTGCATTCATCATCATAGTGTAGCTGTTGCGCGCCGCAAACTGCTGCCCGACTCGCGTCACCAAGGGAATGCACATCCAAAGAGTTTCTAGAGTGGTTGTGGCTCCGTTATAGGGATAAGTATCCAGAACTACATCTGCAATACCTAAGTTAGCTCGGTGAACTTCCTCTGAAGAAACTCCTGGCAAAAATCGCAGGCGATCGCCCTCCAAGCCCTCTTCTTCTGCTAACTGGTTAAAGAATTTTTGAATCGATTTTTGATCTGCCCCGCCTTTGATCAAAAAGTAACTGTTAGGAACTTGCTTCAAAATCTTCACCTGGAGTCGCGCTGTATCTGGATGCCGTTTGTAGCCAGTCTGGCTGCTGAGGTATACGACTGCATTGCTCGGAATATTCAATATATCGCGGCGCAAAGTCGGTACTCCCACTTCAAAACCTTCTACAGCTATGTAAGTGTGGGGCAATCGCCAAATTTTTTCACTGTAATCATCCTGAGCAGATTCCGGCACAACGTAAGGATCGGCAATAAAATAGTCAATTGCAGGCAATCCTACAGCATCCCAACCCAACCAAGTAACTTGTATCGGTGCCGGTTTCATTGCCATCACTTCACAGTTCACATCTAAAGTAATACTGTCAAGATCGATCAAGATATCAATTTCATCTCTGTCAATTTGTTCGGCAATATTTGTGCTGACTATCCCGCAGCGATACGGCTTATCAACATGATTGACATACCAGTTTTGTAAAAAGTGTTCTTCCTCTTTGTAGCCGATAAAGTAGGCATGAATTTGAAATTTATCCCGATCGTGATGCTGAAACAGCCATCGCGCTAGCCAGCCCACAGAATGTCTCCTCAAGCAATGGGATAGGTAGCCAATCTTCAGAGGCCTGCCAGAAACACCAAGGCTCTTGCGAAATAACTGTCGCTGCCGGTATCCCTCTATCTCATCCTTAGCATAGTTTTGAACGTTGCTCTGGCACAGTTGAGCCAATTGGTTGCCTATTTTTCTGTTAGTTTTCGGATCGTCCTGAAAATACGGGGAAAAAAAGCTGGTAACGAACAAGTCGCAGACTGTAGAGGATGACAGCGAGGTCGGACATTCAGCTATTAGCAATTCTAGGAGCGAGTGGAGCCGATCGAGCGTTGTGAGCGCTTCTGCCCAATATCCGCCGGCACTCATCAACCCTCGTAAAATCAAGTGAGTAGCGTAAACTTTGGCGGGTAAGTCTTGTTGTAATGAATAGAAAAGCTTCGCTGTTTCTATGCCTTCGTCGAATTCACCTAAATTTTGATAAAAACAAGCCTTGTGGCGAACTAACTCTGGCTGATTGGGAGCTAAACGCAAACCCAATTCAATATAGTTTATTGCCAATCTAGTTAACTTTAAGATGTACCCAAGTTCAACACAAGTTTCAATAATAATGTTAATATAAGTTTGAGGCTCGCGGACGTGAGCTATACAGGTTTCTGCAAACTTCCAGGCGGACGGGTGTGCAGAAACGCAGTTCAAAACCCTTTGCAGCACTCGCATCAATCGAACTGTGTCGGCGGCAACCATCCCAGGCTCCAACTCCAGCATTTCAATCAAGCCTGTAGAAGTCAGTTCATCTGGTGTAAAAGTCTCAAGCTGGATAGAAATCTCGATCGCGCGCAACAGGTTGTCAACATCTGCCGGATTTATTTCCCGGATGTGCTGTCGGATCGCCCAAGCAAGCGAATAGTCTGCCAAGCCCTCTCGGCGATCGGCTTCCGTTTGCAGCACATCTAAAAGTTGAGCAGTCCATTCATCAACTTGTTCCGCTTCCCCGTCGGCCATTCCCAGCAGCCAAGTTGTTTGAGCTTCCATCTCTTGCCCCTGCAACAACAGCATCAACCCCAAGTGCCAGTAGTGGGACTTGACTTCCGGCTCCGCTGCAATTGCTTGCTCGTATAAATTTTCAGCCTGAGTGTAATTTCCTTGAATTAAATATTGATTAGCCTGTTGCTGCCAATGAGCGCGACTATCTGATGAAATATTTTGCAAATAAATTGTCATAGTAGCGTATCAGTCCGATCTTTTCTGAATATCTATCTCAGGTAAATTCGTCATTCAATAACAATGGGTAGTGTCAGCTACACTACCCATTGTTTGATGATAATGTTCAAATTAGGCTTGCAGGAACAATACCAACTTTGACACATTGCTAAATCGGAAACTATCTACTTGGACACTATTGTCCAACTGGTATTATTACATTTTATGTTTTCAGCAGTAATATCCGCAGCATCCGCTGGGCCAGTCGGCAGACCAACGCCTGCTGCTGTACTCTCGCACAGGACTGCGGTGCTAGTTTTCTCAGCACCACCTTGTGCAATTAGTGCTACCGCCCCTATGTAAGATTTGAGTACGTTGCTTTGACCGTGTGCTATATTTCCTACAGCAGTGGTAGTCGTAGCAAGAGTTGGCTCTGCCTGTGTTGCTGCTGGGGCAATACTATATTTGTAGTTCTGAGTCTGAGTTTTAATGCCAAGCCCTAACGCAGGAACGAAACCGACAAATTTGCCGTTTTCAGCAAACCCTGCCTGCTGGGCGCGGTTCATTGAACCAGCGTACTGCTTGGCCTCTGACTGCTTGGCTTTGTTCGCTTGGTTGAGGAAGGAGGGCAAAGCAATAGCAGACAGAATACCGATGATGATGATAACGACCAGCAGTTCAATCAGGGTAAAACCCTTATCTTGTCTTTTTTGATTGAGGTGTTGCAGGAATCTGGCTTTAAATTCAGTTTTCATTGGTTGTTTCTCCTAGAGGGTGGGATGCTTGATTTCTAACTCTTGTATGTAACTTACCCACTTCTGCTCAACTTCATATCACTGTTGGTAAAAATGTTTTTAGCAGTCTCAGTGAAAGGTACAGATAGCTCAATAACGCTCCAAAAGCACGTACATAAAGACTTCTAGGCTCATCAAGAGTTCCTTTATTTCATCGAAAGCCCTCTCCCGACTAACAGGTTCCAGGGTTGCAAGGTCTAGGGGTCTGAGCTTGAGCCAGCGCTCCGCTAACGATATCGCAGGCTGCGCGCCCTCCCACAGAGGCAGCAAGCAAGCTGCCATACCGCTCTCTATCAAAATCGGCACTAAGGTTGGCGAAGTGACATAACGGCTAATCTGGAAGGAACTGTGGTTAGCGATAGATTTAATCAGTTCTTCTTTTAACTGGGGAGTTCGGATCTGAGGATGCAAATGCACCTTTGCCTGCTGCCAGTCAGCCACAGTCCATTCCGAAACAGGTACAAACGAGTGAGCTTGGTTCGGCAGACCGCACCAGAAGTCTATCAAACGATGGACTGGATGTAAAAGTTCAAACAGGTGCAGCCGTTGTTCCACAGTAATGTCTGGCAAGCTCATTGCCAGAAACGCAGGTAAGTCATTTGGCTCCTTGAACAAATCCGTCAAGTCCCACAACCGCCAATAGACCATACTGATAAATTCTAAGTCAGCAGCTTTTAATGCTGAAAAAACTTCCGGTACTGTAGAGCCTTTGTCCCCCAGTAGCAAATAGTTAGCCAGCATCCATTCTTCGTTTTTTTGTGCAGGAGAACTCCAGGTTCTTGCTTTGATAGCCACGTCATCTTTGAGGTTTTGTATAATTTCTTTAGCTAGCTCTATCTCCATTTCTCTAGGATTATCATCCATCAATCCCATGACTTTGAAAACTTTTTGAACGGCAAAGAAAGAACTTCTCTGTAGAGAACTGTGGAGGTTAGTCCGAATAATTCCATCCGGTTTCAAAACCGATTGCATGGCTTGCAATCCGACAACTGCGTCTGGCAAGAGATAAAGCACCTCGTCACAGTTGATATAATCAAACTGCTGATTTAAGCTAGGCAGATCCTCAATTGACAGAGCATGAAACTCAACATTGTCAAAGCCGTGATATTGCAAGCGCTGTCGAGCGAGTTTAACAGACTCTTCGGATAAATCGATGCCAACAATTTTGGATCCCGGATTTGCTTCAGCCAAAACCAATGACTTGCAGCCACTACCACATCCTGCATCTAAAATAATTTTTCCGTCAGTTTGTATAACTTTTTGATTTCTTAAATAGTAAGCTGTTACCAAGTTATGAATGTACAGAGATTGATAGTCAATTTTGGGAGAGTGGTCGAGGGGAATTCGAGGATAAGGGGCATTGTCAAATTGCTGACGAATTTTCTCTATTAACTCTGATTCTTGGGTATCCATTCTGAATCGCTCCTGATGCTTCTAAATTGTGCTGCGCTAATTGCTCTGTTACAATACCGAAACTTATCTTACCCTACGCTCGCAAAAAACGATCGCCCGCGATCGCAGCCGCAACACAATACTTGCAATAATACTCTCAATCCCTAACTATACAACCAACCAGCACATCCATGAACACCAACATCAGCCCCATCCTCAAAGTATTCTCCTTCTCCGCAGCGTTTTCCCTGGCCATCAAGTACGCAGGGCCCAGCCTATCCATAGCCTCAACCGACTTCAACGCCCTCATCGCCGTGTTTACCCCCAGTATCATCCTAGCTGCGATTCTGGGCTGGCGGGCATGGCAACAACAGCCGAGGTAGGAGTTGAGCAGCCGCACACAACACCAAAAGCCCCACAATACCCAACAATACAGGACAGACGATCGCATGGATCTAACCACCTTGAATCTCAAACCCTTAAACTTGCTCATTTTCCCCGATTGGAGCCAACCAGAAGAATTGCTATATTTAGAGTTGGCACCAATTATCAAAAGTATTGTCACTCATCGCGATCGCCATAATCTAGCTCTTTTAATAGATAGCACCGAAATTTCAGAAGACTCTGAGTTAGACGCTGATTTAATTTTGTCCGGGATTCTCATGAATCTTTGCATGGAAGAAGATTTAGATCCTAGTGTCGAACCGGAAATTATTTTATTAGAAAACCTCACTCAAAGCCAGTGGCAAACTCTTCTGCCACAAATTCAATATAGAATTAAGTTGACTGCGGAAAATCAAATAGCACTAGCCTTGTCCGGCGCAGAAATTATCCCATTATTGGAACAGGATAGACTTAGCCATATAACGCTGGAATCACCAGCATCAATGGCCCTGAATTTGGCTAACACACTCTACTATCAAGGAAGATATGAAGAAGCTATTAAGCAGTATCAAAGATTTTCGCAATTCCAGGTAGGAGATGTAGCACTATTTTTGAACTTCAGCGATTGCTGGCGAAGAATTAATCAAATCTCAGCAGCTATCGCAATCCTTGAGCACGGGCTTCGCTATTACCAGACAGCCGGACAACTGCACTTTGAACTAATCAAAATTTGTCAGCAGAGCGGACAAACAAAAAAAGCTATTTCAAATGCAGAAATAGCCGTAGAAATTCTCCCGAATGAATACGTCTTTAAACTTTTTAGCCACTTGACATTGCCAATTGTTTACAATAGTTTACGTGAAATTCAAACTTACCGGAAGAGATTTGTCAGAGAATTAGAAAGCTTGATTCAGCAAACATCTTTGAAAACTCCACAAGAAAAAATAAATGCTTTTTTCGGCTTGCAGAGTTTCACTAATTTCTACCTAGCCTATCAAGCCCACAATGTTGTGGAATCCCAATCAAAATATGCCAATTTAGTGCATCAAATTATGGCGGCGAACTATCCCCAGTGGGTGGAACCGCGACAGATGCCTCCGCTGCCGGAAAATGGTAAAATTAGAGTCGGTTATGTTTCTAGTTACTTGCATTCTTACAGCGGCACTTTATGGTTGACCGGCTGGTTGCGCTATGCCGATACGAAAAAAATAGAAATTTACTGTTACTACACGGGTAACGAACCCGATCTAATTACAGAACAATTTCGCGAATACAGCCATGTATTCCGCCACATTCCTCACAACTTAGAAGCTGTATGCCAACAAATTATTGATGACAAATTGCACATTCTTGTCTTCCCGGAAATTGGGATGGATGCACCAACTGTCCAAATAGCAGCTTTGCGCCTCGCACCCGTGCAATGTTCGGCGTGGGGACATCCTGTAACCTCTGGTTTACCCACAGTTGACTATTTTATTTCCAGCCAATTGATGGAACCGGAAAATGCACAATTGCATTACTCAGAAACCTTAGTTAAGTTGCCTAATATTGGGGTTTCCTACCCAAAACCACTCGTGGGAGAATTAAACAACAGTCGCTTAGATTTTGACCTGCGAGAAGATGCAATAATTTACTTTTGCTGCCAAGCTCCTTTCAAATACTTACCGCAATATGATTTTATTTTAGCAGAAATTGCCCGCCACGTTCCGCAAGCTCAGTTTATTTTTCCGCGCGGTGAACTTTTGCGAAAACGGCTCAAGCGGGCTTTTGCTGCTGTTAACCTCGATAGCGAAGATTACTGTGTATTTCGAGCGATTGCAACTCGACAAGAGTATATAGCCATGAACTTTCTTGCCGATGTTTTCTTGGATACTTTCACTTGGTCGGGGGGAAATACGTCTTTGGAGGCGATCGCCTGCAATTTACCTATAGTAACTTGTCCGGGAGAATTTATGCGGGGACTGCACGCTTATAGCTTTCTCAAGATGCTGGGAGTAACAGAGACAATTGCCCAAAACGAAGAGGAATACATTGAAATTGCTGTCAAGTTGGGTCTAGATTCAGAGTGGCGGCGAGATATTTCACAACGCATGAGTGAGCGACACGCTCTTCTGTTTGATGATAAAGTTTGCGTGACAGCTTTAGAGAGTTTTTATCAAGGAGTTGTTCGAGAAAGACTTAAACAGTTGACAGTTGACAGTTGATAGTTGACAGTTGACAGCGAGGTTTTTTGGATGGGATTTATATCAAGTCCGATCGAATGATGACAATAAAATTAGTTTGTAGTGAGGACTTTAGTCCTTGACAGAATCAGGACTAAAGTCCTCACTACGAACCTTAGAGCCGAAACCCTCGAAAATCGCCCTACAAGTTCGTCTGACGCACCCTACAAGTCATATAATATACGTTAGGACGATCGCAACCAAACTCAAGGCACTCACCATGATTCAAACCATAACTGAATTAGTAACATTCGATGAATTCATTGACTGGTATCCTGAGAATTCAGGATGTCACTATGAACTACACAACGGAGAAATTGTTGAAATGCCAAAAGCAACAGGCAAGCATTCTAAAGTAGCAGGTTTTACCTCGCTGAAGGTAGGAATTGAGATTGAGCGTCTTAATTTACCCTACTTCATCCCGAAAGAAGCCGTCATCAAACCCATGCGCGAGGAATCTGGTTATGAACCAGATATTATTGTACTCAACGAACAAACCATTGGAAACGAGCCGCGATGGGAGAAATCATCAATTATTACAATGGGTTCATCAGTTCCCCTAATCGTAGAAGTAACTAGCACTAACTGGGAGGATGATTATGCCCGCAAACTAGAGGCTTACGAGTCAATGGGCATCCAAGAATATTGGATTATAGACTATCTAGGATTGGGCGGGAGACGGTTTATCGGCAATCCTAAGCAACCAACTTTTTCGGTTTACCAACTAATTGATGGGGAATACCAAGTTAAACTGTTCCGAGGGGCTGAGGTGATTGAGTCGCCAACTTTCCCAAAATTGAATCTGACAGCGCAGCAGGTGTTCGCGAAAGGGAATTGAAGAGGCTGCGTTGTAGGAGTATATTGTAAAGAGGCGATCGCATTTAAGCTATCTTGTAGAGACGCGATTGCAAAAGCGTCTAAAGCAAGGTCGGCAATTCCCGTTATAATATCCAAAAATCGCATGAAGCTAGGACAGTGGATGGGCTTATTAGCCCTCATCGCATCTTGTTACATCCTCTGGCAAATCAGGCAAGCGCTACTGCTGCTGTTTGCCGCCATCGTCTTAGCCACGGCCTTAAACAAACTAGCACGCTACTTACAAAAAAAATTCCGACTCAAAAGGTCGATCGCCGTACTGTGCTCAATTAGCTTCTTATTCCTCGTCTTCGTAGGCTTGTTCCTGATAATTGTACCGCCCTTCGCCCTGCAATTCCAACAACTTACCCAAAGAGCTCCTCAAGGAATAGCAAGATTAAATGATTGGGTAGATCAAATCGAAACTCGCTTCTCGGGACAACTAGGCCAGCGCCTGCCAAATCTTGATGTTAACGACATTATGCGGCAACTGCAACCTTTATTCAACCAACTCGTTGGCGGTGCAGGAGCATTTGTCGGCAATACATTAGGCGTTATCCTGAGTTTTTTGTTAGTCTTAGTTTTGACCTTGATGACTTTAGCAGATCCCCTATCTTACCGCAAAGCATTTACACAACTATTTCCCTCTTTTTATCGGCGGCGAATCGAGGGTATTTTAGATGAATGCGAAATAGCTCTCGGTAGATGGGTCATCGGCGCTTTAATTAGCATGAGTGTGATTGCTTTTTTGAGCTTAATTGGTTTGTCAGTTTTGCAAGTTCCCCTACCGTTAGCTCACGCTGTAGTAGCAGGATTTCTGAACTTGATTCCGAATATTGGCCCTACTATTAGCGTCATTCCGCCAATGACGATCGCACTTTTAGACTCTCCCTTAAAATCAGGTTTAGTCCTCATTCTTTACTTTCTAATTCAACAGTTTGAAAGCAACATCCTCACCCCCTACGTCATGGCACAGCAAGTATCGCTGCTGCCAGCAGTAACTTTAATAGCTCAAGTATTCTTCGCCACATTTTTTGGATTTTTAGGCTTATTGCTAGCCCTTCCCCTCACAGTTGTCGCTCAAGTTTGGATTAGGGAAGTGCTAATTAAAGACATTCTCAACCAGTGGGACGCCAATCCTAAAAGGTTGGCGGCAATTGATTCGGCTATTCATGAAGAGTACGAATCTATAGGAGTCACACAAAGCCGATCAGAAAATTTACCCGAACACAAACCAGACATTTCCGATGATCCAGAGAATGACGCAAATGACGTTCCTGGAAATCAGTAATTCAGGTTTGTACTCATCCCAGATCTGGCTTAAATAGCAGTTTATTTGGGAGCATCTCAGTTTTGCAAGAAGCATTTTTTATGGTAGTGCGAGCTTAAGAGCTCGCGTGCTTGTACAAGCACGCGAGCGGGGACAGCACTGTAAATGCTCCCGTTTATTTTTCAGTCCGCGAAGGCGGACTTTGTTTTTATAGAAGCGATTTTAATCGCCGATTTTTTTAAATATCTATCTTCTATCCTAGCACTCTAAACCGCATCTTGTCCAGCGCTGAAAATCTGTTGCACCGTTAAATTCAACTCTGGAAATGTGGGCGAAACAATCCTATCGCTCCCCCGAAACTGACTAACTTGATACTCGCCATCAACCAAATGGTGAACAAAAAAAGTAGGTTGTTTCGGATTGCCAATATAGCGTCTGCCACCAAGTCCCAAATAATCCGCAATCCAGTATTCAGAAATACCCAAAGCTTCGTAGTCAACCAACTTGTAGCCATAATCATCCCGCCAATTGGTACTGACAACTTCGACAATTAGCCGGACAGAACTACCCATTGTAATGATAGATTGCTTTTTCCATCTCGGTTCGCTGTTCGTCCCTTGTCTGTCCAAAACGATCGCATCCGGTTCATAACCAGATAACTCGTTATCAGCTTTGACAACGCATTCTTTGGGTACGAAGTAGGGCAATTGCAGCCTCTCGATTTCCATCCCTAGCTTCAGGCAAAGGAAGCCAGCTACTTCTGAATGTTCTCCGGTTGTTTTAGGCATCTCAACAATCGTTCCATTATGGAGTTCGTAACGGTTTATCGAATTTTCAGGATACCAGTCAATAAATTCATCGAAAGTGACTGGTTTTAATATCGCTTGAGTCATGGCGATCGCCCTTTATTTGATTTATGATATTATTCTTATATCCGTTATAACTCAATACGGTTCAGATAAGACAGATCCCCCCTAGCCAAGAGGGCGGGAACGGGGGCACCGCCCCTACAAGGGGGGGACAAGAAGTTGCTCAAAATCCCCCGACTATCAGGGGGGATTTAGGGGGATATCCGGGGAATTAACAGTGTTAACTGAACCGTATTGCGTTATAACTCACATCTTGCATCATTATCAAGAACAGGCAAGATGCCTGTTCCACAAGAAAATCAACTCTTTGTGGAACAGGCATCTTGCCTGTTCAGAAAAGGCTAATTGAGAATGGTGTAACATCTCAGTTATAATACATTTCTTTTATCTCAAACTATCGCCCGATCGCCAATCTATCAAACTAAAATCCAAATAAAATAGTGTTATGAGATCGATCGACGAAATCAACGATAAAATCAGCCAAGGCAAAGCCACAGTCTGGACAATCGAAGAACTCAAAACCAGAGTCAGAGAAACCAGCATTACCGAAGCCGCCAAACAAGTCGATGTGATTACCACCGGCACCTTCGAGCCCATGGAATCCTCCGGCGCCATCATCAACCTCGGCCATACTGACCCCCCGATCAAAATCCGGCAGTGCTGGCTGGACGGCGTTTTAGCCTACTCCGGCTTCGGCGCCGTAGACCTGTACCTCGGAGCCACCCAAGTAGCCGAAGACGGCGAAGAATCGCGGGAACGGGGCGGCGGACACGTCATCGAAGACTTAATCGCCGGCAAACCCGTGCAGTTGCGGGCTTTAGGGCAAGTAACAGACTGCTATCCCCGCGCCTCCTTTGAAACCACGATTACCCGCGATACCATCAACCAGTTTTATTTATTCAATCCCCGGAACGCCTATCAAAACTTTATTGTAGGAGTCAACGGGGGCGATCGCCCGCTGTTCACCTACCTCGGCCCCCTGCAACCGAACCTCGGCAACGCCGTCTATTCGAGCCTGGGAGCCATGTCACCCCTGCTAAACGACCCCCACCTCCAACTCATCGGCATCGGCACCCGTATCTTCCTAGGAGGTGCTCAGGGCTACATCACCTGGGAAGGAACCCAACACTTCCCGCTGCAAAAACGGCAGCCTAACGGGACTCCGATCGGCCCAGCCGCCACCCTGGCACTCATCGGCGACGCCAAACAGATGAACTCCAAATGGGTGCGCGGCTGCTACTTCAAAAACTACGGCCCATCCTTGATGCTGGGAGTCGGCATCCCTTTTCCTGTTTTAAACGAAACAGTCGTGGCGCACTGTGCAGTATCAGACAAAAAAATAGTAGCGCCGGTGGTAGATTTCTCTATCCCCCGGCGCGTTCGTCCCACATTTGGTTTAGTTAGTTATGCTCAATTAAAAACTGGTCGCATTCTCATCGAGGGTAAACCCGTGCGGGCCGCCCCGCTGGCGAGTATGTTTCTCTCGCGGCAAGTAGCTTTGGAATTGAAGCAGCAAATTGAAGCGGGTTTATTTACCCTCACGGCCCCAGTTGCTCCTCTATCTGTCGATCGAGTATTTCTTCCCCAAGATTTGTGGGGAGCCCAAGTCAGGATTGAATAAACAATTTGAGATTTTAGATTCTAGATTTTAGATTTTTTTGTGGAAGCACAAGGTCTTAGAAACCGGGTTTCTTGTCCCCGGCGTTGCTTGAAAGCTGAGGTTTGTTGTCAAGAAACTCAGTTTCCGATCCTTGCGAGTGCGTCCAGGATTCTAGATTTTAGATTGAAGTCTTCTGGTGAAAAACTGCACCCATGGGAAACTGATGCACTCACCGAAAATCTAAAATCTAAAATCTAAGAATCTAAAATAGTCTTATTCCTCAACAAGCTTAGGCTTCTTCACAGGCTTAGGAAGAGGTTCCTTGGGGACAGGCGGTGCTGCTGCGGACTTGATAGTAGGACGCCCTACAGGAGTACCGTCACCGCTGGGCTTAGGAGTAAAGGCACGCTTGTTTCCCCCTCCTTTGTAGCCACCACCGGGCGGCTTGCTACCGGGGGGGAATTTCCGCTTTTTAATCGGCAGGGCGCCAATATTGTTGGCCTGCTCAATCATCAGACTGTCAGCTTGCAATTTGACGTGGAAATCCCAAAAAAACCCGATCGCCTTTGTTCCTACATCCCCCTTGAGTTTCAACTTAAAAAACTTCATCTTGTCGTCATTCTTGCGAGGAGCTTGCTTGATTTTGACGATGAGATATTTTTCTTCCTCTTGCGATTGTTGATAAATCACCTCGCCTCGAATCGAAAAATAGCCATCTTCAACATCAGGTTCCGAGGGCGGCAAAGATGCAGTCGATGGTTCGCCGCCCTGCTCAATCTCCCCTGCTTCCTGATTTTCCTCATCAGAGGAAGTTTCGGGAGATTTTTTCAGGGTTTCCGGCTCCCAAACACCCATAATTTGGGCGTGCAAGTTGCCGTCTTCTTGCCTGGTGCGGGGATAGACCACCCACAGGTGTTCTTGTTCGAGATCCAGGTGATTTTTGACTAAACTCATAACTCTACCCAGCAAAACTGCGTCGATGGCAGTTCCGTCGGCAGCTATCAACATACCTCGGGTGAATTGCTCTTCAGATTGGGTGTAGCGGCCCCGCACTAAACCAACAGCTCGGTACTGTCTGGGTTCACTGGGAGGGGGAATGGGATGTTGGCGCATGACAGAGGGTATGTCATCATCATCGACCTGAGTTTCGTTAGTGGGAGGCTTGGGGGTTGGGGTAGGTACGACCGTGAGTTCAGTTGTCTTACCAGCAGATTCCGCAGGCGCTGCTGGCTCCGAGATCGCAGGAGCATCGCTGGGCTTTGGCTTTGTTTTGTCCCCATCGGGGGCAGAACTGTAGCGTGGTCGTTGCAGCGTATCCTTTGGCGCTGGGGCGTCTGTTGTCGCTGGGGCGTCCGTTGGCGCTAGGGCGTCATTTGGCGCTGGGGCGTCCGTTGTCGCTGGGGCGTCCGTTGGCGCTGGTGGTTGATTTTGGTCAACAGGTGCAGCCGACGCGGAAGACACGGGACTTTCGTCTGGTGTCTCGGGCACGGAGGCTGTAACTGCGGGCTGATTCACGGCGGGCTCGGTTGGCTGAGCCTTGCGAGCAGAAGTAGATTTGGACGATTTGGAAGACCGGTTGGGAGAGGGGTTCATAAAAACTCCTTGCAGCGGAGACACATCCCTTGAGGGAAATTAGGAATAAACTGAAGAAACTGATTTAAAAACTACTAGCACCCGACTTGAGGCTTGCGCCGGAAAGTTTGGTTTTGACCCGTCAACGCCAACTTTCTACTGCGCTACGAGCGATCCCGGATTTGCTGGCTGCTCTAATCCTTGTTGGCAAAGAGTTTGAGAGTTGCTAACCCAAGAATCGGTCGATCGCCCGAAAGCTGGCGTTGCTGGCTAATAGCGTTTAGGATATTCAGATACTTCAAGTCCGGACAATCTAGGATATATCCCGACATAGCGTGTTGAATACCTGAGCATCCAACCCGGCAATATCTCGCAATGATTTGAGGAAAATCCCCAAGGCGCCATTCCAATCTCTCTGGAGTAGCTTGCCTATTTTACTTAATCCAATTACCTAACGGGCTGATCCGCCATATTTTCGGTAATTTTGAGCTTAACCGCACTCTTATTGGACGAAAGCCACGTTCCTTGGGGCTGCGGGTCTTTGTGTCCAAAATAGTTTGGCTAGCGTGGAGTTGCGGGTCTGTTACCATATTAGCTGCAAGCAAAAGACTGGTTTGTGAATTGGGACTTTGAACTTAAGAACTTTTATGGTTGCATAGATCTGGTTAAATCGCAGACGCCCCTAGGCGATGGGTTGATTCTTAGAAAATAGTAGATTTTAAGTTGGGATAGTTGAATTATGGAAAAAGCAAACAAGGGTCGCGGGTTGATTACTGTAGTGGTAGTGCTTGCGCTCATCGCTTTTGTGGGATTTTCTCTGGTTCCAATTTTGGACAGTATTCTCAAGGGCAATCAAGCGCAAAGTCGATCGACTCCAACGCCAACTCAGACAGCCGCATCTAACGATAAGCAATCGCAGTTGCTGCAAGATCAGGTGAGAGGGTATGAATTGGTTTTGCAGCGGGAACCTGACAATGTAACGGCTTTGCGGGGACTTTTGCAGGTACGGCTGGAGTTGATCGGACAAGGAGTGGGGGCGATCAAGGATGTGGTGCCGACGTTGGAAAAGTTGGCTAAACTGAATCCTGAAACTACGGAATACGGGATTTTGCTGGCTCAGGCGAAGGAACGCACGGGCGATCGCGAAGGGGCTGCTGGGGCCTATCGGTCAATTTTAGCGTCTAAGCCTGGGGAAATTAAGGCTTTGCAGGGGTTGGTGAATTTGCTGTTGGTGCAACAACGGCCCGAAGCTGCGATCGGACTGCTGCAAGATACGCTCAAGGCTGCTCCGGCGCAGAATCAGGCGAAACCGGGAAGTATTGATGTAACTTCGGTGCAGTTGATTTTGGGGCAGGTTTATGCTGTGCAGAAGCGCTACCCAGAGGCGATCGCGATTTACGACGAATCGGCTAAGGCGAATCCGAAAGATTTTCGTCCGACGTTAGCTCATGCGATCGTGTTGAAGGAACAGGGCAAAACAGACGAAGCAAAAACGCTGTTTGATAAAGCGACTGAGTTAGCTCCTCCTAACTATAAAGATCAAATCAATCAGTTAGCTAGCGGCACTCCTTCGCCTTCTCCTGCGGCAGAAAAACCGAGTCCCGATCCTGCTGCTTCTCCCAGTCCAGAACCGTCAAGTTCTCCCAGTCCAGAAGGTGCGCTACCGAAACCTTAAGGACATTTGTAGGGGCGGTACGAAGAGTTTCCGCCCCACGATTTTGAGTGAAAAATTTGATACTTTTAACTCAAAACTTCTTATTTTATTCCGAATTACAGATTAGAGAGTATCCGCAAAAATAACGATTATAAGGTTTGTAGTGAGGACTTCAGTCCGCAGAAATTGATGCGGACTGAAGTCCGAACGATCAAACCTAGGAAATCATCTTATGATTATAAGGTCTGATCGTTCGGACTTCAGTCTTATGAAATTGATGCGGACTGAAGTCCTCACTACGAACCTAGGACATGATATTATGAATTAAGTCAGACCTCGGAGGGAATTATGACCCAAAGCGTTGACCGCGTTGTTCTACCTCCTGCTTTTCCAGACCACACTCAATTACCAGAGTCGGATGGTACTTTTGTGAAGAATTTCCAGGAGCATCCACAAAGTTTAATTTTAACAGATTCGATCGGCCCGATTTTGCAGCAGCGGCATCCTGACGGACAATATGCGATCGGTCAAGACTGCGGCATTTATTGGCGAGAAACCGAGCCACCGGAAAAAGGTGCAGAAGCTCCTGATTGGTTTTATGTTCCTAATGTACCTCCTAATATTGACGGTCAAATTCGCCGTTCTTACGTGCTGTGGCGGGAACACATAGCACCGTTAATTGCGTTAGAATTTGCGAGCGGGAATGGCGATGAAGAGCGCGATCGCACTCCGTTGTCTCGCACCGAAGAAGGGGTAATCACGAAACCGGGCAAGTTTTGGGCTTACGAGCGGGTGATGCGAATTCCCTATTACGGCATCTATGAAATTAACAGCGGGCGATTAGAAGTTTATCGGTTGATTGACGGATATTATCAACTTTTAGAACTGAATCAGCGCGGTCATTTTGCGATCGCACCTTTAGGCGTAGAATTGGGACTTTGGCAAGGCAGTTATCAAAACCAAACCATGCTTTGGCTGCGTTGGTGGGATGAGGAAGGTAATTTGCTATTGATTGGCGATGAAAGAGCTCAATTGGAGAGATTGCGAGGGGAACAACAACGGGAAAGAGCCGAGAGTGCAGAACAGGCGCGACAGCAAGCAGAACAGGCGCGACAAGCTGAATTTCAGGCAAGAAGGGCTGCAATTCCTCGGTTGTTGGGAATGGGTTTGAGTGCCGAACAGGTGGCGGAGGCGTTAGGTTTATCTGTGGAGGAAGTTAGGCAGAGTTCTCAGGGATGAGCCGATCGCACTCAATCACTTTATCCTTATCTCTCTGATTCAGTAGCTTGAGAAACAGGCTGAATTTTACCTAAACGATAAGCGGTTAGCGGACTTTTGCGAATATCAGCTTCGATCTGAGCAATCAGTTCATCAAGTGCAAAATTAAGACTGTCAAACTGCCGACAGACTTCGCGCATTTTAGCAACTGTCTGCTTTACTTTTTCGGGTTCTGGTTGCGGTTGTTGAGTCATAGTAGGTTCCAATCACTTTTAGCTTCTCGGACAGTAGCTTCTCCGGCCTCGGCTGTAGCTTCAGCTTGTTCTATCGTTTGAGTCAGTAGTTCTATGGTAGCAGTAGGAGCGATCGGCTGAAATTCCGAAATTCGCAGGAGCAGGTTAGAAAGGCGAGAATAAGAAGAAGTAGCTCGTTCTCTAATGTTTGTCAATTGTTCTAGCACAGAAGCAGTTGCCTCCGTTTCTCCAAATATTTCAAAAACAGATAGTTCAGTCGCTCCCGCTTGATTGATTAGCTGCACCAGTCGGCGCTGTAATTCTAGGATAATTGTAATAGTTCTATCGGGCAAATCAGCCATGAACTTTCTCCTCACTATCATCCAACTCCGCCATAAAATCGGCGGCAGAACAAAATTTAACATTTCCCTCAGCATACTCTTGACGAACTTCTGCCACCTCCTTGAGTAATTCATTGCGTCGCTGTTGTCGCAGACGATTTTGAAGAATATCTAGAAGCATGGCTTGATCTTCTAGTGATAAAACTTCTACAGCTTCAAGAGCTTGCTGGAATTGAGATGTCTGTGTCGTTTTACTCATATATAGCACTTCTAGGGGAGGTGAGGTATAGCTAGAACGTCTAAAAGCCTTACGCTACAAGCCCTAACCATTTAGTAAGTAGGGTGCGTCAGCCATTTGGTAATTAGGTAACAAACAAAATTTATTTAGGGCTGACACACCCTATAAATCAATACTTCCGCTCCTGCGGCTCAAACATCGTAATCGCCACCGGCATATAAGCCAAATCAATCCCCGCAGGCGAATAATAAGCCAGCGTATGCTTCAAGAACTTCTCATCATCCCGCTGCAAAAAATCTTCCCGCGAATGAGCGCCCCGACTTTCCTGACGGTTCAAAGCCGAAGTTAAAATCATTTTTCCCACGATTATCAAACTCCGCAATTCCAAAGCTTCCACAATTTCCGTATTCCAAGATTTACCCTTGTCATCCAAGTAAACTTCTTGATATTGTTTTTCCAATTCCTCCAATTTATGCAAACCTTCCTGCATCAATTCTGCGCTGCGAAATACTCCGCAATACTCAGTCATCGTATCTTGGAACTTTTGCCTAATTTGGTTAATTCGGTATTGTCCGGGACGGTCTACAAGTGCTTGAATTTGCTCTTGGGCTTCCTGAATATAACGCTGTTCGTCTACTGCGGGTAACTTGCGATTTTGGACAAATTGTGCTATGGTTGCGCCAGTAACTTTGCCGTAAACTACGCATTCTAAGAGCGAATTGCTGCCCAAACGGTTAGCGCCGTGAACTGACACGCAAGCTGCTTCGCCGGCCGCAAAGAAACCGTCTACCAAACTGTCAGCACTGCTGCGAACTTGTCCGCCAATATTCGTTGGAATTCCCCCCATTGAATAGTGAGCCGTAGGACGCACTGGCATCGGCTGGTCTACGGCATCAATTCCTAGCAAGCGGTGCGCTTCTTCCCAAGCAAAAGGTATTTTGCTCATGATTTTTTCGCGTCCCATGTGCCGCAAATCGAGGTAGATAAAGGGGCCGCCTGCACTACCATCGAGATTAATTCCTCTACCTGCACGAATTTCTAAGGAAATCGATCGCGATGTAATGTCCCTGGGCGCTAATTCCATCCGCGACGGGGCATAATTCGCCATAAATCGATCGCCCTCCGAATTAATCAAATAAGCCCCTTCACCCCGTACAGCTTCTGAAATCAACACTCCCACCGGATACAAACCAGTCGGATGAAACTGCACAAACTCCATATCTTCCAGCGGCAATCCCGCCATCGCCGCCATCGCCAAACCGTCGCCAGTCGAGGCGTAATCGTTCGAGGTGGTGTTGTAAACTCGGCCGTAACCCCCCGTAGCAAACATCACCGCCTTAGCGCGCACGACGGCAATTTCGCCGTCTATTAGGTTAAACATAACTACGCCCTTGGCTTGGCCTGCTTCCAAAATCAGGCGCGTGACATACCACTCCTGATAGATGTGAACTCCACAACGGCGGAGATTGTTGACTAATTCGTGGAGGATGGCGTGACCGGTTTTGTCGGCGGCGTAGCAGGTGCGGCGGTGGGAATGTCCGCCGAAAGCGCGCTGAGCTATTCTGCCGTCTGGGAGGCGCGAAAACAGGACTCCCATGTGTTCTAAATCGATGATGACACCGGGTGCTTCGCGGGTGAGGATTTCTACGGCGTCTTGGTCGGCTAAATAGTCTGAACCTTTTACTGTGTCGAAGGCGTGGGCTTTCCAACTGTCATCTGGATCGACATTTTGGAGGCTGGAGGCCATGCCACCTTGGGCTGCGACGGAGTGCGATCGAATCGGGTGAGTTTTGGCAACAACAGCTACCTTTAAACTTGGGTCAGTCCGGGCAATTTCTACGGCTGCGCGGCAACCTGCTAAACCGCCGCCAACTATTATCACGTCGTGTTCTAGCATTGTTTTTTAATTATTTTGAGTGTTCTGCTCAACTTATGGTGACGCAAAAAAAAACTTCCTACCAAAAGATCGGGAAGTTTTTTAACTTTTGATTTTAATCGAAAATCAAAATCTAAAATTTCAAATTCGACTAGCCGACGCTTTCGACAGACCTTTGATGGGACTGATTTCCCGTTGCAGAAGGTTGATCTTCGGTGGCGGGGTCTACAGAAAGCACTTCTATGTTATTGAGTAGAGTTGTCACGAAAGCAAACAGCAAGAATGGCAGAGACAGCACTAAAATCAAGCCAACTGTAGCCAAGGCGTAGATTTGGCGGGCGCTGCTCCAGAGGGCGAGTGCGGACGCTAGACTCAGGAAGATGACTATCAGCCAAACAATGATTTGACCGTAAATGTCGCCAAAGGTGAGGGTACATTTAAGGCGATAGTTGTGAATGTTATCCATTGATGCCTCGGAAGATTGCTATTACGACTTGTTGAAAAATACTTTGACAGTGCGTCAATGCCCACTGTGAATTTATAACTTTAGCTGCTACAACTTGATTTTGGCGTTCTTTTAAACATTTTTATAGAAGTTTGCAACAAGACTTTATAAAATTTTACTTCTGACTGGGAAATTTTACCAAACCAGACTTAGGCACTCCGACAAAGAAACTGGGTTTTTTACTGTTTTGGCGCTGTAACGAGTCTTTTGGCAAAAAGCTGGTTTCTGACCCCCGGTGCGTGCAGGACTACGACATAAAGGCACAAGGGGAAAGTATACTTTTTGACCGATCGCGATTTTTGTAAAGTAATGTTAAGCTGCATGGGTATGGAATCAACCTTTTCCAGAAAGAATTGGTTGAAAGCCGGAACCCGGAGCGGGAGAAATGAAAATCAGACTATTCATTACTCCAATCCTCGGACTTAAGGGTAGAGGTCGCTCTCCTTCGGTCAACTGTCAACTGTCAACTGTCAACTGTCAACTGTTGAAAGCGTTTTACCTGTGTTTTAGCCCATGTCTTCCGATCGCACATTAATGATTTCGCGCTGTTTCCTGGCTGGTGTGGGAACGCAGATGTTTGTACACCACCAGCAGCGGATTCCGCAAGAAAGTCCGGTACTGGTGGTGAGCAATCACCGCAGTTTCTTAGATCCTTTGGTGCTGACAGCAGCGTTGGGTCGATCGATCCGGTTTGCTTGTCATCACTACATGGGTCAAGTTCCGGTGATTCGGGAAGTTGTCACGAGTTTTGGGGCTTTCCCCTTGGAAGCACCGGAGCACCGACAGCAACATTTTTTCGCTCAAGCGACGGCGCTGCTACAAGACAGGGAGATGGTGGGGGTGTTTCCTGAGGGTGCAGAACCGATGGTGAACTTTACTCAACCCAATACCATCGGGAAGTTTCAGCGGGGATTTGCTCATTTGGCTTTGCGGGCGCCGGTGCGGGATTTGGCGGTATTGCCGGTGGCGATTGCTTCGATGGAGGAAAAGTCGGTGCGATCGGGTTTACCGCTGAAGTTGCTGAGTTTGTTCGATCCTTCCGAACCGTTGTTCGATCGCGCTGGGTGGCATCCTGTGATAGTTTATCAACGAGTTAATATTTTAATCGGCCGCCCTTACTGGATTACAGTCGATCGACAGCAGCAGTATCGAGGCAAAAAAGCCAAAGCAGTTGTGGCTGAACTTACAGAGCACTGTCAGGGGGAAATTGCACAATTACTCGATCGAGGGTGTGTTTAAATCAGTTGTCAGTTGACAGTTGACAGTTGACAGTTGACAGTTGTCAGTTGACAGTTGACAGTTGTCAGTTGACAGTTGACAGTTGACAGTTGACAGTTGATAGTTGACAGTTGACAGTTGACAGTTGACAGTTGTAAAAATGAGCAATAAATTACCAATTACCAATTGCCAATTGCCAATTGCGACCCTTCGGCTTCGCGAGCAAGATTACCAATCACCAATTACCAATTACCAATTACCAATTACCAATTACTAATTACCAATTACCAATTACCAATTACCAATTACCAATTACCAATTACCAACTACCAATTACCAATTACCAACTACCAATTACCAGATTAAGTTTAATCATGCCAACTGCTAACAATAAGGTGCGTTTTCTCAGCCCGAAACCGCCCAAACCCGATCGCCCTTTATTTGTATTTCTGCCCGGTATGGACGGGGGCGGTTTGCTGCTGCGATCGCAAATTCCTAAATTAGCTCCGCATTTCGATATTCGCTGCTTAGCTATACCGGCCGACGACATGGCTAGCTGGGAGGTACTGGTTAAGGAAACAATTGCCTTAATTGAAGCAGAAAAGAAAGCCAATCAGCGACCAGTTTATCTGTGCGGCGAGTCATTTGGAGGATGTTTAGCGATAAAAGTTGTTTTAGAAGCTCCCCAATTGTGCGATCGACTAATTTTAGTTAATCCAGCTTCTTCATTCCGACAACAGCCTTGGGTGCAGTGGGGTTCTCACCTGACTCAGTGGCTGCCGGCGAATCTTTATCCGCTGTCGGTAATCGGTCTGTTGCCGATATTAGCATCCTTAGGAAAGATTGGGCGGGACGATCGGCGAGCTTTGCTGGAAGCGATGCAAGCGGTACCGCAAAATACGTCTGTGTGGAGATTGGCGTTAGTGCGATCGTTTAATGTGGATGAAAATCAGTTGCGTGCGATCGAACAGCCGACGTTAGTAATTGCTAGCGGAGCCGATCGGCTGCTGCCTTCTATGGCAGAAGCGAAGCTTTTAGTCAAGGTAATTCCGAATCCTGAAATGGTGATGCTGGCTAATAGCGGTCATGCTTGTTTGTTGGAAACTGATGTTGACCTTTACGCAATTATGCAAGCTCGCAATTTTTTGGCAGAATCAGAAGAATATTTATCATTAGTCAGGAGTCATTAGTGAGCAGTCAGGGAGCATCTCATTTTTGTATTTTTTTAGTGCGAGCGTCCCCGCTCGCGAGCTATCTTAAGACTCGCGAGCTATCTTAAGACTCGCGAGCTATCTTAAGACTCGCGAGCTATCTTAAGACTCGCGAGCTATCTTAAGACTCGAGCTATCTTAAGACTCGCGAGCTATCTTAAGACTCGCGAGCGGGACGCTCGCACTGCACGATAACTAATTAAGATTCAGCCATTTTTGAGCATTAAGCCGCTGGACGACACCAAAGACCATGAGGTCTAGGGTAATCTTGCGCTCGTCTATCAAAAAAGGCTCTAAAGTGCTGGTTTTGGTGTTATTTTCAGCGCAGGAAAATGCTCTTTGACTTTGAATATCTTCTTGAGGAAAATACAAGTTAAATTGGCGCTGACCTTCTTGAAATTTACCAATTACTTGCCAGCAATCTCCGGCGGAACTCATGCCAGCAACGGGGAGTTTTTGCTTGGTCAAACTCACATCTAAATCCTTAACGCCCTGCTTGGTCAAAGCAGTTTGCAAGGCGGGCAAATAATCTTGTTGAATAAATTCCGCAAAGGGCTTGTCTTCAACAGCAGGTGCTTTTTCCTTTTTAGCTTTAGCTGGGGGCTTGTCACCGTCTGGCTTGGCGGCCGCTTTTTTAGCAGCGGGCGCAGGCTTGTCAGCGCTGGGGATGTCGCTGGTTTCCGGAGTGTCGGAACTCGGAGCGTTTTCAGCAGAAAGGGCCTCTGTTTCGGCTTCGCCTGCTGCTGGATTTTTCGGTTCTTCTGCCATTGGTGCTTCCTTTTAAAAAGTGATGAGTAGAGGAGTCAGGAGTCAGGAGTCAGTAGTTGTTTGTTGGTTGTTATTTGTTGTTAGTTTTAGTTGTTGTTTCTAATAACCAATAACTAATAACCAATAACTACTAACCGATGACTACTGACTAATGACTGAGGACTATGCTTATTCTAAATCTCAGCGACAGCTCGTTCAATCAAACGGTGGGCGAGAGTTTGAACGCCCGTGTGTTCGTAGTAGTTGGTAGTCATGTCCAGGAAAGCGCCCACGTAGTCCACCTTGTCGGCAGAAATTTCCACAAAACTCTGTAAGTGCCCCATAACGTTTTGGGGAGTCAAACCTCGATCGCTCACAAACGAGCCCATCCAGCCGGAAACCGAGTTAAAGCTTTCGCCGATAAATCCGAGTTGGCCTGCGGGATTACCACCAGGAATCATACCGCCGATCGACTTAAACGCCGGATTGTCTTGCAAATCGCTAGGGGAGAGCTTTTGAATCCAAGACTGAGTAGCCATGATAAAGTCTGGGCCCAGGGGAATCAAACCATCAAAACAAACCAAAGCAGCCATCCGCATCAGGGATTCACCGCCGTAGTCGCCCAAAGCCCCGGCAAAATCGCCGATGCTGTCGCCAGGAATGCCGTTAATTTGGCAAAAAGCGAGCAATTCAGTGACTAATTTTAGAGAAAGGTCGATCGTCTGAGCTTTTTCAGGCTTGGGGGTGAGATTTCCCAGCACGGACAAAAACGGCACATTTTGGGCGACTTTGTTAGCTAGGGCTGCTGTACCGAGGGCGCTAGAGGCACTGTCGATCGTTTGGTAAAGCCAGAGAGCGCGTTGGTAGCCTTCCGATTTATCGTTGTAGAGGGTGATGGCCCGATCGCCAATTTGCTGGATCATATCTTCGTCAGTTTCGCCTGTTACCGTACGAATGGTATTTTCAAAGCCAACTAAATTGTTCCACTCGCCTGGAACAACAAAGTCAAGCGCTCGCAGGGCTTTGACAGTCATGTTGTCTTTAGGCAGTTGATCGACTAATTCAAAGACTGTTTTGCTCACAAAAAACTCCTTGTTGAACAGAAATCAAAGGTATTACTTTTGGTAGATGGCAAGAACTTCACAGTCTGATTTTGGCAGACATAGTTTTGATAGCGCCAGAGCTAGAGTCGGGCGAGAAGTTCGATCTGAGACACTGCTATTTCACACTAGCAAGGCCGCTCAGGTTAAATTTTGACAGCCAAGCTTCGCGCTCGCTAGCGGTAAAAGAGGGATCGCGGGATTGAACTTTGACTTGATAGCGATTTGCCACTAAAACAGCAGTGATGTTAGCGCCCTGACTGACAGCGGGATAGCCGCTAATTTGCTTGGTGCTTTGCTGGAATTTGGCTCCGGCGCTGGGGTTGCCGGCGATGTCGTTAATCGAAAGCACCGCGACATTTTTACCGCCTTTGTTCAGTTTAGCTTCAGCAAAACCGGATTTTTCTTGAGCGAAAACGCGATCGAATCCGCCGCCAGCAGACGGGAAGTATTTATTTAACTTACCGCCTGCAACTGCCTTCTTGGGCAGGTTTTGATTACTAGCAGTGGATTTGTCAGCATTTGTCTGCTTGGCTTTAGTCGATTTTTGGGTGCTTTCCTGCTGGGCTTTGTCCCAGCGGGAGGGGGGCTGATTCTGACCGCAGGAAGTCACGAGCAGCAGTACCGAGATCAGAAATGGAGCTAAGATTCGGCGTGCGGGGGGAAATTGCATCGCTCTCTCCTCATTAGTAGGTTTCCATAACAATTGTGGCTCACGATTTACCAATTTGTCTTCCCCGAGCGAGTGATTTGTGTCCTTTGCGAAAAAATCCTCTGCCCGCAGGCAGAGGATTTTTTGCAATTGCGAGTTTTGAAGGAAGAAGAAAGAAAGATTGCTCCACAGATCAATTCTGGGGATGAGGTAAAAAAACTAAGTTTTTTGATGGCCAGCAATCTCAAAACAATTTTCGCTGATTTTCCCGAGATTTATCTAGAGGTTTCAGAGGAATTGTCCGTCAATCGTGTTGCTTCGGCCTTCCAACTTAGGTCTTGCTTTGTGGGTAAAGCTGCTATACAAATCCTAGACAAGTCTAGACATTTGCTTCTTACTTCATCGGGGGCATGGGAGCGGCTATCCCTCGGTAAGCTTTGACGCTCTAGCCAAGCGCGATAAATTAATCGCTGCGTTCAAATCCCTGTCCATCGAATGACCGCAACTTCCATAGTTGTAAGTCCTTTCTTTCAGCGGCATATCTTGAATATGTCCGCAGTTTGAACAAGTCTTACTCGAAGGAAACCAGCGGTCAGCAATGATTACTTCACAGCCAAACTTTTGAGATTTATACTCTAGTTGACGTTTGAATTCATAGAATCCACAATCAGCGATAACTCGAAGCTCGCTTGTGATTAGACAGTAACCCAGAAACATTCAAATTCTCTACTACTATCTTTGCGTGGTTTTTGCATAAGTAAGTAGTGATTTGATGGAGAGTATTTTTTCTGAGATTCGCTACCTTAGGAATGAAAATTGAATAATTTAAGCAACTTTGCTTCCCCATTTCTTTTCCAGTAAGGGCTAAGGGGGGGATAGTCGTCTAGGTTATTAAATTTTCATTCCTTAGCATGATGCTTCGCTAGTTTTTGTTTCGCCTTAAATCTATTTCTAGAGCCTCTTGTTTTTTTCGGGATAACTCCTTTGACAGCCTACGCAACTTACTGAGATGCGTTTTGTAATGCTTTGGGTTAGGCAAAACAACACCGGTCGAAAGGGTTGCCAACTCTTTAACTCCCAAGTCAACACCCACAACATCGTGTTGCTTTATAGTTGGCTCTTCTGTTCGTAAGCAAAAGCGATAAACCAACTGTCGGCGGTACGTGAAATAGTGATTGACACGGCACGGTGGTGTGAGGCAATCCGCCCTAGGTTTTTACCCAGCCGATAGTCGGCAACTTTATGGACGTACCACCTACCGGAATTGGTTTGCCACCTGCATCTATCGTGAAAGAATCATGATGCCCCTTCTTCTTGAATTTGGGATATCCACCTTTTTTTGAGAAAAATAAGGAGAAGGAATCCCCAAGATTGTCGAAAGCATATTGAGTTATCTTCTGGCAAATTCCCGCTTCTTTAATCCATGTAAACTCAGGCTTTACATGATTGTTAAAGAATTTCTTG
>NZ_JAEQDD010000099.1:0-18995 GCF_020737885.1 Microcoleus sp. PH2017_34_RAT_O_A
CTTTCTTATATATAGAGCAATACAGTTAACTGAAAACTGGTAGTCAAAGGTACGTAGTTGCGCTTCAGCGCTCTTTCTTATATATAGAGCAATACAGTTCACTTAAGAGTGCTACTCGTGAAACTTCTATGAAAAATAGATACAGTTTGCTTCGTTCCTCTCGAAGGACAATCTTAAGTAAACCTCATTGATAGATAAAGAGCGCTGAATCGCAACAACGTACCTAATAATGAACACCTATTAAAAAAACTAAAGTCCTCACTACAAACAAAAAATCATCTACTTACTCAACGATTTTTTGCTGTTTAAAAAGTTCCTTAAACTTGCGCTGCTGTTGATTGTGATCTACAATCGGATCTGGATAATGAAGCAGCCGACGTTCTATAGGCGAAATATTTCCAGTTAGCAAAAGCTTAGTATCCACTCGGCGCAATTCTGGAACCCAGTGCCGAATATATTCCCCTTCCGGGTCAAATTTTTGAGCTTGACTGGCGGGATTGAATATTCGCAAAGGTTTCGGATCCATGCCACTCGATGCACTCCACTGCCAGCCGCCATTGTTAGCAGAAAGGTCGCCATCAATCAATTTTTGCATGAAGTATTTTTCGCCCCACTGCCAGTTAATAATTAAATCTTTGGTGAGGAAACTAGCAACTATCATCCGACATCGATTGTGCATCCAACCTGTTTGATTTAACTGCCGCATTGCCGCATCAATAATTGGATAGCCAGTTTTGCCCCTGCACCAAGCTTGAAACAGCTTTTCATCGTTCTCCCAGGGAAAGTCTTTGAATGCTTTACGGTAGGGGCCATCTGCTAATTCAGGGAAGTTATACATCGCGTGTTGGTAAAATTCCCGCCACGCTATTTCCTGTTGCCAAGTGCGGATACTTGTGCAGGCTTCTTCGCTGCGGCAAGTGTCCATTACTATCTGGGTAGCTTGCCAAACAGTGCGGATGCCTATTGCACCAAATTTGAGGGCGGCGCTGAGTTCTGATGTACCCTTATTTGCGGGGAAATTGCGCTGTTCTTGATATTCGTAAATAGCGTTCTCGCAAAATTCTTCTAATTTTTTTTGCGCGGCACCTTCTCCGGGTTCTATTACTAATGGATTTTCCCAAATGAATCCCAAACTCAAGGCCGTTGGCAGTGTTTTCATGGCACCTGTTTGGTTGGCTATTTCTTGTTCTTCTGCGGTTAATCCCGTCATTAATTGCGGATAATTTATCGGCAGTGTCTCTACAGCTTGGGCTTTCGGTTGGCTATTCCATTTTTTCCAAAATGGTGTATAAACTGTGTAGGGATTCCCTGTACCAGTCCGTATTTCGTCCGGGGCGTGCAGAACTTGATCCCAGAAGTTTTTAACTTTTATTCCTGCTTGTTGGAGGGCGTTTGATACGGATATATCGCGCTCATTTGCATAGGGTTCTACATCTCTGTTCCAAAATACTGCTTTAGCATTAAGTGCCGCGGCTAATTTCGGTATTCCCATACGCGGGTCATCTTGAATTATTAGTAATTGGCTGCCTGCTTCGCTGTAACGTGAGGAGAGTTTTTCCAAGCAACCTATCATGTAGGTAACTCTGGCTGGCGCTACGTCATCGCGATCGAGTATATTGCGATCGAGACAAAAAATCCCGACTACTTTCGGACTTTGCTGGCGTGCTGCTGCGAGTCCAATGTTGTCAGAAATACGCAAGTCGCGACGGTGCCAAAATAAAATTAAATCAGACATTCGATTTTAGATTTTAGATTTTAGATTTTAGATTTTAGATTTTAGATTGACTCCCACGGATCGAGCCGGGGATTGTTAGAATGCAGAGCTTTTCATAGTCTCTATCCCGCTCATTCCCCCGGTTCAAGATGCGAATCAATGAATCCGGGGGCTGGTTACCAGAAAGAATTGGTTGAAAGCCTCTCCCCGATCGGGATAAATTAAAATCAGACTATTTATTACTCCAATCCTCTTCCTTCCTCAACTGTCAACTGTCAACTGTCAACTGTCAACTGAACAACTTTGCTTTAAGTCAAAAAAGGACGCGCTAAGAAGAAGCTAGAAATAGATTTCGCATCAATTGGTTCCCCGGCTAAGATAGCTTTTTCTAATTCTTCTGGAGTGAATAAAACTGTCTCCATGTCTTCATCATCGTCTTGTTCTGGCGGCTGTTCTAGTTTGACCAAATCTTGTGCTAAAAAAGCATAAATGATTTCGTCAGAATAACCGGGTGCTAGCATAAATTTGCCTAATTCCCGCCATTTTCCGGCGCGATATCCGGTTTCTTCTTCGATTTCCCGTTTGATAGTTTCGGCGGGGTTTTCATTGATTTCGACTGTACCTGCGGGAAATTCTAAAATCCGCCCTTTGGCGGCGAAGCGGTATTGTCGCACCAAGACGAGTTTACCTTCGGGGGTAACGGGAACTGCTAGTGCTCCGCCTGGGTGGCGAATACATTCCCAATCGCCTTCGGAACCGTTGGGAAGGCGGAGGCTGGCTACATCAAAGTTGAATTTGCGCCCTTGGTAAAATAGGCGCTGTTTGAGGAGTTGGGGTAGTTCTTGACCGATCGACATAAGTGAGAAGCGAATAATGTTTGATTGCACCGATTTAAGACATGATATCGTTTCCGGTGGCATCGGAATAATAATTTGGATGCTGTCAGTGCGAGCGTCCCGCTCGCTACCCAAATCGCGAGCGGGACGCTCGCACTACATAATTCCGATGCCAACGGATTTGACATCATAGGCGATCGCCGCCCTGAATTTTGCTCATTTTCTACACTTTCATTTTTTGCACTCCGGAACAGTCTGCGGTTTTCAGGATTTGGCCGATCGCACTTTTCGTCACAGGATGCGCCCAATCCGGCGCAATTTCTACCAAAGGTACTAATACAAAAGCTCTTTGGGTCATCCGGGGATGAGGTAAAGTCAGTGTCGGAGTTTCTAGGATTAAATCATCGTACAGCAGCAAATCCAGGTCGAGGGTTCTCGGCCCCCATTTTTCGCGGCGAATCCGATTAAATTTTATTTCAACTTCTAATAAAGTTGCTAGCAATTGTTGTGGTTGTAGCGTAACTTCTAGGATGGCACAGGCGTTAATGTAATCGGGTTGCGGCGGCCCTACGGGGGCGGTTTGATACCAGCTAGAATGGGATTTTACGGCGATTCCGGGGGTGTTGTTGAGAGTTGCGATCGCGCTTTTGAGCGTGGCGAGGGAGTCGCCTAAATTGCTGCCAAGGGCGATCGCACATTTTGTTGATTTCATTGGGAATTGGTTATTAGTTATTGGTTGTTGGTTATTGGTTATTGTTAGTTACTTTCTGAGTAACGCGGGGTAGACCTTATTATTTTAATCTCAGCTTAATTCAGTGTTAATTATTATTGATTATCATTGACAAATGTCAGTATTTAGTTGAAAGATTAATGAATTTGCACCGTCGCCTCTTGTCTGCCGTCATTCTAGTAACTATCAATTTAACAACAAGTGTATCGATCGGTTTAGCAGAAGCTAAGGAAACGTACCTTACCTTAAATTCGGACGATAGTCAATCTTTCGCGGGTTTAGTTCAGCAGGCGGAAGATTTAGCCGCATTGTCGATCGCCCGCGAGTTTCAAGAAAATCCGGCGTTAACAGAAGTTACCATCATCATTACAGCCGATCGCAGCCGACAAAGAGTTCCGGTTTTGCGATCGAGAGTATCCCGCAGCCAGTGGCAGAAAGATTCGAGAATCGAACAGTGGACTAGATATTTTGCTGATTCTCAATACCTGCTGGGATTCAGAGATAGCTATATTTCGTCGGGAAATTCAGGGCGATCGCAAACTATTAACGTGCCCGCCCCCAGCCGGCCTGCATCCCGACAAAACGATCCGGCTTTTCGAGATGATTGAAGAATTTGGGCATGGGGCATGGGGCATGGGGCATGGGGCATGGGGCATTGGTTATTGGTTATTGGTTATTGGTTATTGGTTATTGGTTACTGGTTATTGGTTACTACTGACAACAGTTAACAGACAACAGTTAACCTTTTGTTAACCTAAATATCTCCCAATTTTAATTAACCTTAAGGTTAACTTCCCTTAATTTAACAGTGATAAATTTCTAGGTAAATCATGATTAGGGATGTTGGGTTGAATAGGAATTTATGTCTAAAATAACTCGCCGACAACTGTTAATTTTCTTCGGTAGCAGTGCAGCTACGACTGTGCTTGCGCCTCAACTCACTGAAAAACTATTCGGCATCAATTCCACCTCGGCCGAAGCTGCCTTAAGTCCTCTATCTTTCACTCCGTTAAGACTACCTCATCCACTGCCAGTTTATAAAGAATTGTCGAGCTTTATGCCTACTGCATTGAACGGACAGGGTACGGTAATGGCGGCCTCGCAAAATACTAGATTAACCAGCTACAACGTAGTTGACGATGTGGTTGTCCCGCCGGAATACGAACGGTACGTGATTCTTCGCTGGGGCGATCGAGTTTTCCCCGATTCGGCAGACTATTTTGGCTACAACAACGACTACACCGGCTTCGTAGAGATTCGCGGCAGCAATGACGATGGCTATCTCTGGGTTAACCACGAATACATATCCTTCCCGATGTCGAAAGTGGCACCGGAAGCGCCGGCAGATGTGGCATCTTTCCCCGCAACCGATCGCGCTGTCCTCGGTTTAGACTTATCCGTAAAAAATCGCGCTACCCTCGGCGAATTTCTATACAATCTCGGTGGATCGATCGTCCGCATCACCAAACAAGCTGATGGACGCTTTAGGGCGATCGCCCGCGATTCCCTCAACCGACGCATTCACGGACTTTCCGGCCTCGGAATCAACAGCCAGCGTGCGGACAAATACAAAGATGTCACCTCCTGGGGAACCAGACGAGGCGACGACAAATATCTCACAGGTACGGGCCCCGCAGCCACCCAAGTCTTCGCCCAAGTCAACAGCGACGGGCTCGGAAACCGGATCGTCGGTACAGCCTACAACTGTTCCGGCGGCACAACCCCGTGGGGAACAATCCTCTCCGCCGAAGAAAACTTCCAAGGTAGCGAACTATTCTTCGTCGGAGTTCAGGAAAACGTCAAACCCAACGGCGGCCAAACGGGCTACGCCAAGGGCACGACGGGCGAAGAATTCGGCTTAGTCGGCGAAAAATACGGCTGGATGGTAGAAGTCGATCTCCAAGATCCGAATTTCCGCCCCCGCAAACACACCGCTTTAGGCCGTTTCCGCCACGAAAACGTCGCGATTCGCGCCGAAGCAGGCCGCAAGTTAGTAGTGTACATGGGAGACGATCGGCGCGGCGGACACACCTGGAAATTTGTTAGCAACGGTACTGTCACCAATCCCGCAGATAAAAGCAACAGCCGCTTGTTTGAAGATGGCACTTTATACGTCGCCCAATACAACCGTAACGGTGCTGGAAGATGGTTGCCACTAGCATTAAATAGCCCGACGAATCCGATACGTCCTAGTAAACTTGGCGAAGCGGAATTAGCAAGTTTTGGCAAAGCTCAAAGAGATGCTAATACTCGCTTACCCAAACGCGCCGGAATTGCAGGTCAAACTGAAGATGGTGGTTCATTTGTAGCGGATATAACTAATGAAGCAACAACACTTGCTGGCTACAGAAATAAAAGTCTGGCTAATTTCTATACCAGCCAAGGTGCAGTTTTAGTTGATGCCTTTTTAGCTGCTAATTTAATTGGTGGCACTCCGACGGCGCGACCGGAAGATTTGGAAATTAATCCTACTACTAAGGAAGTTTTCATTGCTTATACTGACGCCGCACCGGGTAGCGACGGTTATCCAGATTCTCGCATTTTTACTGTTGCTAAATACACTGCCGCGCTCAATAGCACCCAGCAGTCTGGAGGAATTTACAAAATTATTGAAGATAGTTCCGACGGTGCGGGTTTGACTTTCCGCTGGCAGCGTTTTGCTCAAGGTGGAGAGGCCGGTGCAGTAGCTGGGGCGGGATTTGCTAGTGTAGACAATTTGGCTTTTGACACTCAAGGTAATATTTGGGGTGTCACCGATATGTCTACTAGCACGCACAATGGTTTTGATGTCGGTGCTGCGGCAAAACAAGCGACGATCGACCACAAAAAGACGGGTAATGTGTCGGAGTTTACTGGTGTTTTTGGCAACAATTGGCTGTTTTACATTCCAACGAACGGCCCGAATGCAGGAACTGTAATTCCTTTTGCTCAAGGCCCGAACCGATGCGAAATCACTGGGCCGACTTTTATCGGAGATACCCTAGTAGTTGCGGTGCAGCATCCGGGGGAAGATTGCCCGATCGATGATGGTACTGTACTCAGCCGCCAAATTGAAATGTTGGATTTGAGTGGTGCTGTTTTCAATCAAACTCGGACTGTTGCTCGCGGCAGTTTGTGGCCGAGTAATATTGAGAATGACAGGCGCCGATCGCCGATGCCTTCGGTGATTGGGATTCGCCGCGTGCGATCGACCACAACGGGTCAATTTGTTTAAATAGGACTTGCGCGTGAAGCCCTAGAAACCGGGTTTTTGCCCAGATATGTCGTCGCAGCCGACAGATTCGATAAAAACCCGGTTTCTTTTCTCAGCGACGCACCCTACAAATTAGTAACTACCGTCACACAGCAGGACGAACAACACGAATCAGTTTACCTTCCAAAGATTCTGCTGCTGTAATAGCCGCATTGATTCGGTTAGCCAGCGCTTCCCAATTGCGATCGTTCGTACAGGCGATAATGCCAGCATGAAGGGGCTGTATGCGATGCAACCGAAAGAAATCTTTACGGTTTTCAGTAATCACGGCACGTTTTTCGCTACTGGCAAAAGCTAAAACATCCGAGTCAGGAATTCCTTGATTAGCTCTGCCTGCTTCTTGGACAGTCAAAATATCGTGACCTAAAGCTCGCAGTAATTCTACAACAGGATAGGGGTATTGCTCATCGGCATAGAGACGTGCCATCTGCTACAAATCCTCGTACATGACTTCATCGTTTTCCCGAATTTCGGTTTCGATTTCATCGGGAAAGGCTTCAGCATAAGCCCAAGCGTTGGCAATATCAGTAGCAGATAGCGATAAATAGCTTGTGAGTAAATCGGCTTCGCTATAGCCAATCCGACGAGCTTCTACAAGCCCCCAAACGGTGATGCGAGTTCCAGCAATGCAGGCACTGCCACCACAAACACCAGGCGTTTTTTCAATACCGCGCCAAGGACTAATTTTCCCTTGGGATAGCAGTTGAACCACTTGAGCTTTTTCGTCGTCAGAGAGTGCCAGCAATTGAGGCTCTAATTCTTTCAGCGTCATGGCAAACAATAGAATTGCGGTTACTTTCTATCTTATCAAACAACTTTTAAGAAAGTCCTATTAAAAAAGAGCGATCGCCCGAGAGTCAAGCGATCGGCTGGTATTATCAAACAGTCTGTATTGACTGGAAAACCTGTTTTCGCACAAAAATAACCGCAGAATTTCAATAAGTTTTATGTACCCACTTTGGAATCAAGGCTAAGCTGGATGTAATAAGACTCTACAGCTTGTATGAAAAAAATGCTTTATTCACTTTTGCCTAAATCTCAACTCAACATTAGGGTTTTAAAACATTTAGCAGCCGCTGTTTCTGCATCTTTAGCTCTCAGTGCAATTACCACTTTGAAACCCTCGCCAGTAACGGCTGCTGGCGATATCCCCCTAACACAAACCTCGACTCAGCTAGCAGCAAAACCTGATTCTAGGTTGCAGCTAGGGCAGTTGCGTACCACTGTTCCCGTGCAGAGAATGCAGCTCGATGGGGGTGGATTTATCCCGATCGCGATCGGCGGTATGATAGTTATTCTAGTGCTACCGCTATTTTTTGGCGGATTAGTCGTAATTGGCGATCGCGAAGTCGGAATTGTCAGTAAAAAGTTTAGCTTTGGCGGCAAGTCTTTACCCCCAGGCGATTTAATTGCCTTAAACGGAGAAGCTGGATATCAAGCTGATACTTTACCCCCCGGTTGGCATTGGGGTTATTGGCCTTTGCAGTACAACGTTCGCAAAGAATCTCTGACGATAGTTCCCCAAGGCGAAATTGGTCTGGTGATCGCAGCAGGCGGCGAGTCAAATCCACCGCAGCGCATTCTCGGCAAAATCACAGAATGCGACAATTTTCAAGATGCTCGCAAATTCCTCAAAGGCGGCGGCGAAAAAGGGAGACAACTCGGAATTTTGACTGGTGGCAGCTATCGAATTAACACGGCATTGTTTACCGTAATTACAGCAGCAAATTCTCCCAAACACGGGATGACAGCCGAACAGTTAAAACTGTACACGATTGCCCCGGATAAAGTAGGAATTGTCACCACTTATGACGGCGTTCCGATTCAAGATGGCGAAATTGCCGGCCCGATCGTTCCGAATCATGACAACTTCCAAAACTCGCAAAAATTTATCACTGCTGGCGGGCGGCGCGGTTTGCAGGAACAGGTTTTGCTTTCCGGTTCGTGGAACTTAAATCCTTGGTTTGTCGGGGTTGACCAAGTGCCGATGACCGAAATCCCGATCGGCTATGTCGGCGCCGTGATTTCCTATGTGGGTCAAACCTCGGAAGATGTCAGCGGCGCTGCTTTCACTCACGGCAACTTAGTAAATGTCGGGAATAAAGGGGTGTGGGTAACTCCGCTTTATCCGGGCAAACATCCGCTGAACACTCGCATTTTGAAAGTAGAATTAGTACCAACTACCAATATTGTTTTGAATTGGTCGAGCAAAATAGAAAGACACAGTTACGATTCTCAACTTTCATCTTTAACAGTACGTTCTAGAGATGGTTTTGCCTTCGATTTAGAAGTAGCTCAAATCATTCACGTCGGCGCTTTAGATGCTCCGAAAGTCATCTCTCGCGTCGGTTCGATGCAGAACTTAGTTGACCACGTTTTGCAGCCGACAATCGGCAATTATTTCCGCAATTCGGCTCAATCTTATTCTGTGTTAGATTTTCTCTCCGCCCGGAGCGATCGGCAAGCGGAAGCAGCCGAGTATATCAAAGCAGCTTTGCGTACCTACGACGTGCAAGCAATTGATACTTTGATCGGGGATATTTTGCCACCCGCAGAGTTGATGCAAACTCAAACCGATCGCAAAATTGCAGAGGAACAATGCAAGACTTATGAAGTGCAGCAAATAGCACAAACTCAGCGACAACAATTGGTGCGGGAAACTGCTTTAGCTGAGATCCAGCAAGAGATGGTGAAATCGGAACAAGGTGTGATGATTTCTGAGTTAAAAGCGAATTCTCAGGTGAAACAAGCTCAAGGCGAAGCTGAATCTATTCGAGTGAAAGGAAATGCTCAAGCTGAAGCTTATCGCGCGGGTGTTGTGGCTTTGGGCGGTTCCGGTTATACGGCTTTGCAGTTAATGCAAATTATCGGTGACAGTCATGTGCGAGTTGTACCGGATGTTGCGGTTAGCGGCAACGGTAGCGGCGGCGGTTTGGTTGACGGTTTACTGGGAATGATGATGTGGAATCAAACGGGGAAAAATGGCGAAAATGGCGGGGAGTTACCTGTAGTTAAGTTACAAAAATCTGAATCTGTGGCCAAGTTACCTGTAGCAAAGGTGAATTCTGTTAAGTCCCCGGAATCTCGCCCTAATTCGCCCCCTGTTGCGAATTCGGATAGTGATATTGATTCGCTGTTTGATGAATTGCCATTTGACAATTCATAAAGGTATGTAGGGCTTGCTGAAAAAGTCAGAAAACAGCATTTAGAAAGATAAGTCAATTCGAGATCGCCTCGGCAATATAAGTTTTGTCAATTTTATGATGACGAAACATAGCTTTTACCAATGATTGGAACCCAAAAATATCCAAAAAGGTTTTTGTTATGAAATAGACAGAAAAAAAGCCAAAAAGCCTGCCTTCTTCTGGGCAGAAAGATTCATCACCAGAAAAGTTATAGCGATACTTGTTTCAGAAGTATTATTAAGTTTAGCCATCACTCTACCGAGGCTAAATCTTCTTTTAGCTTCTCCAAATTTTCCCTCAATTAAGTTACGAATTCTCTCGTCTGATTGAGCTTGTTTTTTTATTGATTTGCTCAGATATTTGGGAGGTCTTCCTAGACGGACACCGCTCATTCTGATGCCGAGTTATTTGCACCAAATTCTATTTTCTTCCGTTCGATATATCCGATCTACATGAATTGATTCAGGGTAAAATCCGGTGAATCGTTTAAATGCTTCTACTTGTGTCTTTAAGTCTCCTGATTCGTTGAAATTATCCCAACTAAGTAGGTCTAAAAATACGTACCCATTTCGACAACTAGCTGACAGTTTTGCCCCAAATTCAACGGATTTTCCGGCTTTCCCTCTAACAATGGGGCGGATCTGTGGTTGCTTTAAACTTACTATTCTGTCGGGAATACTATGTTCTTTCTTTTCATACATTGACAACTGTTGACGGTAGACTTCTGCAACTACTAACAGCATTTTATAATGAGATTTATTTAGTAACTGTAGCTCACCCATTCGCTCTATATTCGTCAAATTTCTTTGGATGTATTGCAGTTGTTTTTTAATTGCTTTTCTTCTTGATTTTCGTCGTGGCTTTCGTTGTTTGGCTATGGTTAGGTATTCTTTTCTGGCTCTGTTTCGATATGTCAAGAGGCTTTTTTTTACGGGTGACTTAATTTGATTGTGTAGAGCATCTATGATTTTTTTAGTATGCTCTCTTGCTTGATTTAATAGTCCTAAGTCCGTCGGATATTTAAGGTCGGCTGGCGCACAGGTTGCATCTAATATTAATTTTCCTTGATTTTTGGGTTCACTTATTTCTGATGACTTTTTTACGACGAGAGTTCCTGCCACTTCTGTCTGCTCTTTGACCATTTCTTCGTTAATTTTATTGACTAGATTGACACCTATTCTTTTCCTAAAATGAACGAACATGGATGAATCAAATGGTGATTCATTACTATAGGCTTTCATGCCTATAAAGTATTGTAGGTATGGGTTTTCTCTTATTTGTTCTACTGTTTCACGCTGAGCTAGTTCCCAGCCTTTCTTTAATTATTAATGCCCCCAATGCCATCCTAAATGATTTGGTCGGAGCTCAATTAGATACTGTAAAATTTTGGGCATATTCATCTTCAAAGTCTGACCACGGAATTATTTTTGCCATGATTACCCAACGATTATTCTCTGATAATTGTCCCTCGAAGGGTAGCTCAAAGTTGGAGGGTGTTTTTGGGGCCCTAGTCAAGTTTTCGGTACATGAATGAAAGTGATGCTGTGCATGGCTTTTGACTAATTTTAGCTCATAGTCTAACACATTACCAGCACCGATCGCGAGTCAAAGTCTTTTGAGCTAAGGATTTTAGGCTTTTTCAGCAAGCCCTATATAAAGAGCGCTCTCTTGGTACGTTGTTGGGCTTTAGCCCTCTTTGAACATATATATAAAGAGCGCTGAAGCGCAACTACGTACCTAAGAGCGCTGAAGCGCAACTACGTACCTAAGAGCACTGAAGCGCAACTACGTACCTAAGAGCGCTGAAGCGCAACTACGTACCTAAGAGCGCTGAAGCGCAACTACGTACCTTTAGAAATTACCAAATTTATGTTTGCAGATTTCTTTATCAAACGACCTGTCTTTGCTAGTGTCTGCGCCTTAATTATCATTTTAGTAGGCGCAATCAGCATCCCCACACTGCCGATCGAACGCTTCCCTGACATCAGCCCCACCCAAATTAGCGTCACGGCTAACTATAGCGGGGCGAGTGCCGAAATTGTCGAAAATGCCGTTACGAATATCCTAGAGAGGCAAATCAACGGCGTAGAAGGGCTAAAATATCTAACTTCTAGCAGCAGTAATGACGGCACTAGCACTATTACTGCAACTTTCGATCCGTCGCGCAACAAAGATATTGCCGCTGTCGATGTCCAAAATCGAGTGTCAGTCGCTCAACCCCAACTCCCAGATGCCGTACAGCGCACGGGAGTGAGAGTTACCAAACAATCTACCAGTCTCTTGCTGGCGATCGGCTTATTTACCGAAAATAAAGAATACGACACCACATTTTTAAGCAACTACGCTGACTTGTATTTGGCAGATGCTTTAAAGCGGATCAAAGGTGTTGGCGATGTGCGAATTTTTGGGGAACGCCGCTATGCCATGCGCCTGTGGATCGACCCCAATAAGTTAGCAGCTCGCGGTTTGACAATGCAAGATATAACCAGGGCGCTTAACGAACAAAACTTACAAGTTGGTGCTGGGAGAGTTGGTCAAGAACCCGCTCCCGACGGGCAAATGTATCAAATTGATTTACGGGCTAAAAGCCGTCTGCAAGAACCAGCAGAATTTGAAGAAATTGTCCTTAAAACTGATGGAAATGGCACTGTAGTTAAGTTAAAAGAAGTCGGCAGAGCGGAATTAGGAGCCGAAAATTACAGCTCTTTCCTGCGATTTCGGGGCAATGATGCGGTGGGTTTGGGAATTTATCAATTGCCGGGAAGCAATGCTTTGAATGTGGCTCATGCTGTTAAAGCAGAAATGGAAAAACTCGCAACAAGTTTTCCTCCTGGGTTGATACATCGAGTCGCGCTTGATACGACTTTAGAAGTTTGGAGGCCCGCTAGGTTGGGTGTTTGACCGGGTAAATAGGGTTCTTGATTGGATGCAGCGGCAATATCGGAAATCTTTGATATTTCTCACGGGAATTAAAACCATTGTCACGTTCGTATTCATAGCCTCTCTGGGAGTCACAGCTTGGCTTTATCTATCAGTACCCACGGCATTTATCCCAGAGGAAGATCAGGGCTATTTTCTGACAATTATTCAAGGCCCCCAAGGAGTTTCGCTGCAATATACTCGCAAAGTGATGGATGAAGTTGAACAAGAAATTCTGAAACTTCCTGAGGTTGTAGGGACTTTCTCTGTGGGTGGCTTTGGTTTTAGCGGCAGCACTTCTAACCAGGGTATTATCTTTACTACGCTTAAATCCTGGAGCGAGCGTCACGGAGAAGCTCAAAGCGTACAAGCGATTATTGGTAAGTTGCGGGGTCAGCTTTCGGCAATTCCAGAAGCAAGAATTTTCCCGGTGAATCCGCCCGCAATTCAAGGTTTAGGTCAATTTGGAGGCTTCCAATTTCAACTTCAAGATCGCAAAGGAAACAGCGGTTTAGATGCTCTGGTTCAGGCGATGGGTGGGATTTTGAAGCAGGCGAATCAGACGCCGGGATTGCAAGCGGTTTTTAGTACGTTTGCTGCGAATACGCCTCAGTTAGTTGTGGAAGTTGACCGCAATCGGGCTAAGGCTTTGGATATTTCTATTAGTGATATTTTCAGTACGCTACAAACGGCTCTGGGTTCGCAGTATGTAAACGATTTTACTCTCCAGCAGCGCAATTATCGGGTGTACGTGCAAGCAGATAAACAGTTCCGTGCTAATCCTGAAGATATTAGTAAATTGTATGTCCGCTCTGCAAAGAATGAAATGATTTCTTTGAGCAATTTGGTGAAGCTAACTCCGGTGGTGGGAGCCCAAACTGTCAACCACTACAATTTATTTAGGTCAATTGAAATCAATGGCTCTCCCGCTCCGGGTGCGAGTTCTGGACAGGCGATTAAATCGATGGAAAAGGTGTCGGCTCAAGTTTTACCGTCTGGTTTTGGCTATGAATGGTCGGGGACTTCTTTGGAAGAAATTGAGTCGGGGGGTCAAGCGCCGATTATTTTTGGTTTGGGGCTGGTTTTTGTGTTCTTGGTTTTGGCTGCTCAGTACGAAAATTATGTGGATCCTTTTATTATTTTGCTGGCGGTTCCTCTGGCGATTTTAGGTGCGCTTTTGGCTCAGTCTTTGCGGGGTTTGGCGAATGATGTTTATTGCCAAATTGGTTTGGTGATGTTGATTGGATTGTCGAGTAAAAATGCGATTTTAATCGTGGAGTTTGCTAACCAGTTGCGGGAGCGGGGATATTCAATTGCTAAGGCAGCAGTTGAGGCGGCTCAAGAGCGTTTGCGACCGATTTTGATGACTTCTTTGGCGTTTGTTTTGGGGATTCTGCCTCTGGTTAATCCCGAAGGTGCAGGTGCAGCCAGTCGCCGATCGCTCGGGAATGCGATCGCGGGCGGGATGGTTGTTTCTACTTTCTTGAGTTTGTTTATGGTGCCGGTGCTGTATGTGGTGATTGTCTCGGCTCGCGATCGCTTTACAAAACGCGATCGCCCGGAACATCCGCCCCACGATGATGGCACGAGTTTGGATGGAAAAACTGCTCCCCGCGACGAGGTTGAGCGCGATCGAGTAGCGCCGTTGTAACAGCCCAATCTTCTAAGGTATGTAGTTGCGCTTCAGCGCTCTTTATATGAAAGAGCGCTGAAGCGCAACTACATACCTTAAAATTAACTTCTAGAAAAGTCTTCTTTGGGCAGAAGGCTATGATGCAGGGGGGCTAGAGATGCTAAATTCGCATCAAATAGTTCGATCGCCCACAACTCACAAAAAATACTCTATGAACCGCCCCGCACCTGACAGTTCCTCCCAAATGAGCGACATTGAACGCGCCAACCTCAGCCGCACGATCGATTACAGTTCCATTCGATCGATACCTGAAATTTGGGCGATCGTCAAACAGCGATTTCCCCAAACCGTCGCCCTCCACGATCCCCACAGCAAACCCGAAATTAAACTCACCTATACCGACCTCTACCAACAAATCCAGCAATTCGCCAGCGGATTGCAGGCCCTCGGCATCAATGCAAACCCAGCAGAAATAATCCCTCCCCGCGTCGCCCTCTTCGCCGACAACAGCCCCCGCTGGCTGATAGCCGATCAAGGTATCATGACCGCTGGGGCCGCCAACGCCGTGCGAGGCGCCACCGCCGACCCCGAAGAACTCCTCTACATCATCCAAGACAGCGGCAGTACCGCTTTAGTAGTCGAAAACCTGGCCTTACTCAAAAAACTGCAAGCCCGCCTCCCCGATTTGCCGATCGAACTTATCGTCCTTCTCTCCGACGAGGAACCAGAAACCAGCCCCACCCTAACCACAGTCAAATTTTCCCAAGTCATGGCCACAGGCGCCAACCGCCCCTTCAAACCCGCCAACCACAACCACCAAACCCTCGCCACCCTCCTCTACACTAGCGGCACCACCGGCAAACCCAAAGGCGTCATGCTGACTCACGGGAACCTGCTGCACCAACTCACCACCTTCGGCACAATTTTGCAACCCGAACCGGGCGAATCAGCCCTCAGCATCCTGCCCAGTTGGCACGCCTACGAACGCACAGTCGAATACTTCCTGCTTTCCCAAGGATGCACGCAAATTTACACCAATATTCGCTATTTCAAACAAGACTTTAAAAGTTGCAAGCCCCAGTACATGGTGAGCGTTCCGCGCATCTGGGAATCGATTTACGAGGCTGTACAAAAGCAATTTAGAGAACAGCCACCCAACAAACAAAAATTGGTTAATTTTCTGTTATCTGCCAGCCAGCAATACATTGAAGCCCGCCGCATTTTTCAAGGTTTAACTCTCAGTTTGAAACCTGCTTCTGCTTCGGAAAAACTGATCGCCCGGATCAAAAGTATTCTGTTGTCTCCCGTACACGCGATCGCCGAAAAACTGGTTTATCAAAAAGTCCGGGAAGCTACGGGAGGGCGTTTTAAGTGGGCAATTAGCGGCGGAGGTTCTTTGGCCGCGCATTTAGACAATTTCTTTGAAATCGCGAATATCGGTTTGTTGGTGGGATACGGTTTAACTGAAACATCTCCAGTTTTAACAGTCCGCCGCCCTTGGCACAATCTTAAAGGTTCTGCCGGACAGCCGATCGCCCATACTGAAATTAAAATAGTTGACCCCGAAACTAAACAGCAACTGCCAACAGGCCAGCGCGGTTTAGTATTGGGACGCGGGCCGCAAATCATGCAGGGCTACTATCTCAATCCCCAAGCTACCGCCAAAGCCATTGACTCCGAGGGCTGGTTTGACACCGGCGATTTGGGCTGGCTGACACCGGGAAACGACTTAATTTTGACCGGGCGCGCCAAAGATACGATCGTCCTCAGCAACGGCGAAAATATCGAACCGCAGCCGATCGAAGATGCCTGCGTCCGCAGCCCCTACATCGACCAAATTATGGTAGTAGGTCAAGACCAAAAATCGATCGGCGCCTTAATTGTCCCCAATTCAGAAGCCGTGCAGAAATGGGCAGAAACTCAGAATCCGCCAATACACGAAATTGACTGGAATAGCAAGAAAATTCAAGACTTATTCCGTCAAGAATTGAACCGGGAGGTGCAAAATCGCCCCGGATACCGCGCGGACGATCGCATTGGCCCGTTCCGGTTGATTCAGGAGCCATTTTCGATGGAAAATGGAATGTTGACTCAGACCCTGAAAATTAAGCGCCCGGTTGTGACGGAACACTACCGCGATATGATTGACGGGATGTTTTGAAATATTCGCAGGACTTGGGGAATGGAGAAGAAAAAATTATCCCTACACCCAAGTCCCGATTGGTGTCAACTTAAGCCTCAAAACCTTTGTATCTCTCGTTTATTTGTATCTCTCGTTTATAGGAGAGGCCAGATCCCCCTAAATCCCCCTTAAGAAGGGGGACTTTGAGAAGATTCTTATCCCCCCCTTAAGAAGGGGGGCTAGGGGGGATATTGCCTGAATCGCCAGACAGAAGACTGATAATAGGTTTGACGTTCAGTTGACACCAACACCCGAGTCCCGAGTCCGAGTCCTCAGTCATTAGGAAATGTCTACCAACTATTGACTAATGACTGATGACTGTTGTTCGCGAGCGGGGACGCTCGCACTTCTGACTAATGCCTAATTCCCAATTGACAAGCAACAAATTTATGGAACCACAATTACTCTTGAAGCGATCGATTAACGTAAAAGTCGTCGTTACTCCCCGCTGGAAAGAAGAAGCTCAACAGCAACTCCAAGCCCAAATCAATCAAATAGATTCTCAGCTACAACAGCTAGAAATGCAAGGGCAGCGGATGGTTTCAGAAATCCAAAAGCAAAGCCTGCAACCCCCCGGCCCGCAAGTAATGCAGCAAATAGAAAACATTCAAGTGCAGGTGAATCAAAGAAAGAGCGAACTGCTAGAACAGAAAAACCAAAACCTGCAACAGCTTCAGCAAGTGCAGGTGCTAGACCTCGAACAAGAAGTGAGTCAAGGTCAAATTGACGGCACGTTCACCGTCGGGGTGGGAGAAAACTTGATTCAAAAAATGCAAATAGAAGTTCTGCTCCGCGACGGCATTGTCGAAGAAATTCGAGGTGATATTTAGAACTTAGAAATTGGTGATTGGTAATTGATAATTGGTAATTGGTAGGTAATTTTGAGTTGATAGCCGCACATCTTCGGACTAGAGGCTGGCATAATAATAACTATTGCCGATCGCCAATTATCAATTCCCAAATACCGATCGCCAATTACCAACTCACAAGGAATTTTTACAGATGATTCGCGAAGTTTTCATGCCAGCCCTAAGCTCTACCATGACAGAGGGCAAAATTGTTTCCTGGGTCAAATCCGCTGGGGACAAAGTAGAAAAGGGCGAAACGGTAGTCGTAGTTGAATCTGACAAAGCCGACATGGATGTCGAGTCTTTCTACGAAGGCTATCTAGCAATAATTATTGTACCAGCAGGCGAAGTTGCTCCGGTCGGAGCTGCGATCGCCCTAGTCGCAGAAACAGAAGCCGAAATCGCCGCCGCCCAGAAACAAGGAGCCGGCGCCCCCGCAGCCGCAGCCCCAGCAGCCGCAGCCCCCGTTCCTGTCGCAGCTACAGCATCAGTGGGTTTGCAGCAAAACGTCAGCCGCCAAAACGGCCGCAGCATCGTCTCTCCCCGCGCTCGCAAATTAGCCAAAGAGTTTAAAGTAGATTTAAATTCAATCAAAGGCAGCGGCCCCAACGGTCGGATTGTTGCAGAAGATGTGGAAGCAGCAGCCGGTAAAGCCCAACCAGCTCCGGTTCAGCAACCAGTAACAGTCCCCGCAGCACCCGCACCCGCAGCACCCGCACCCGCAGCAGCCAAACCCGCACCCGCACCAGTCCCAGCGGTAGCGCTTTCCGGTAACAGAGTACCGATGAATGCGCTGCAAAATGCGGTGGTTCGCAATATGGAAGCAAGTTTGAGCGTGCCTTGTTTCCGCGTCGGCTATACAATTACTACTGACAATCTCGACAAACTCTACAAACAAATTAAGTCAAAAGGCGTCACGATGACGGCTATGCTGGCAAAAGCAGTAGCGGTAACTTTACAAAAACATCCTCTGCTGAATGCTTGTTATGTGGAGTCGGGAATTCAACACCGTGCTGATATTAATGTGGCGGTAGCGGTGGCGATGGACGGCGGCGGTTTGATTACGCCGGTGTTGCAAAATGCCGATCGCCTGGACATATATTCTCTCTCCCGCAGTTGGAAGGATTTAGTCGATCGCGCCCGCGCCAAACAGCTAAAACCCGACGAATACAGCACGGGAACTTTTACTCTTTCCAATTTGGGAATGTATGGAGTAGATAAGTTTGACGCGATTTTGCCGCCGAATCAAGGCTCGATTTTGGCGATCGGCTCTTCGCGGCCCCAAGTCGTAGCTAACGAGGAAGGCTTGATGGGAGTGAAGCGGCAAATGCAAGTTAATATTACTTGCGATCACCGAATTATTTACGGTGCTGATGCTGCGTCTTTCTTGCAGGATTTAGCGAAATTGATCGAGACAAATCCTCAGTCTTTGACACTTTAGTCTTATCCTAAATCCCTCTTTTACCCTGATTGGGGGGAAAGGGGGATTTAGACTAAGTAGATGAGTGGGAAAATACATACAGCAGATTCCCGGTTTATGAAGTACACAAAATTCAGGAAAAACCCCGGTTTCTTTGTTTGAGTCACAGCATACTATAACCCACATTCCGCAGATATTCGATCGGATTTAATTTCAAAAGAATTCAGAATTCTCAAAACCTCAAATAATTGCTCTGCAATCATTTGAGGCTTTTT
>NZ_JAEQDD010000100.1:0-39887 GCF_020737885.1 Microcoleus sp. PH2017_34_RAT_O_A
TCAAAGAGGACTCAAATTAATTGCATTTTGCATCAAACTCTGTAGTCGGTTTTAACCGACTTTCGCTTTGAGGCAGGGGTTTAAACCCCTGCCGGACTGTGGGAAAGTAGAAAGTATCAACAAACTGGATTTGATATTAAATATTGTCTCACCACAGGACAAACACTAAATAGCGTTTCATTCTCAATTTCTTCAATTTCAACTAACGATCGCCTCCCCAAAGATTGCAGCCCGTTGAACAACTCCGAGGGCGATAAATCGGCATCTTGTAGCAATTGCTCTATCGAAACTGAATTTGCTTCGAGGCTGAGGCGGGAAATGAGCTTTTTCTCTAATTCTGACAGGCGATCGATCTGCGGGTGCAATGCTGCTGCCAATTCTTCCCCTAGGAATACCATATCATATTTCAAAAAATCTGCAACCCTGCCTCGGAATATTTCTTGAATGGTGGTGGCGACTATTTTTAACCACAATGGATTGCCTCGGTAGGCATTAATTAGGTTTTCCCATTTTTCGGGGTTTAGTAAACTTTTTTGTCGGAAAATTTCGGTGGCATCTGTACCTATGCCTTTGAGTTGTAAAGTACGAACTGGTGAATTTTCGCCTGTTAATGCGGTAATTTCTCTGGGGGTTTCCCAAGTGTGGAGGATCAAACAACTGTTGTGGGTTGTTTCTCCGATTTGTCGGAAGAGGATGCTGTAATTTTCGCAGTCTGGGCGGTAATTTCCTGCGAGTTGTCCGTTGCTGAGGAGAGTTTGCGCGTCGTCGAGGATGATGAGACAGCGGTTTTTTCGCAGATATTCCATTAACAGGGAAAGTCGATCGCCAATGCTGACTGGTAATTCGGTTTCTGGTTGATTGGCGATAAATTGAATCAGGTTTTTTAGGGTGGTTGCGAGGGGTGGAGAGGTGCGGAGACTTCGCCAAATTACGCAGTCAAAGTGATGTTGAATTTGTGGGATGAGGTGGAGGGAAAGTGCGGTTTTGCCGATGCCGCTGAGTCCTGATATGGCTGCGAGGTTGCACTTTTCTTGGACAATCCATTTTTCGAGGGTGGCGAGTTCGGATGTGCGATCGTACAATAATGAAATATGAGGGGCATCTGCTAAGTCTAGTCTGGTTTGGGGTTTTGAGGTGTCTGGGGTGGGCTTGGAGGGCGATCGATCTTTTGGAATTTCGGGAGGTTGCAAAGTGTCTCCACAAACATTGATGTTATTAATTTGTGCAAAGTCTTTCGCGAAATTTGATGAAACAATGGAGAATCGCCACCTCTCCATAGCAATTTTTAAATTTGATTTATTAACCTCTTCACCAAATACCTCTGAAAGGATTTGCCATAACTCAGAGGCTACATTTCTGACATGACCTTCAGTCCGATGGGATTCTTCTGCGATTGTAGAGTGTTTTTGACCTTTCCATACACCCAGCAGGATAGCTTTTTGCAGATCGTCCAAGTGTTCTCCTGTTTTGGCGAAAACCATTTCGTCGGCAAATCTCAAGACTTCTTGAACGTCCATTAGTCGGCTTGTGGGAATTTTAGTTATTGTATCATACTTTTTATGACATTTTATAGCAGAAATGATTAAATCTGACATTTAATGGGATAAGGCTTTGTAAAACTCATTACATTTCCTGACTTTTTATGACTAGACATAACTTGAATATTGACACGAAAATATTCTATATTTACAAGCACAACTGTACTTTTAACAGTCAATTGTATAGCTATAACAAATCAAAAAACTTCCTGTAGGAGGGAGAATTATGAGTAGCAGTAATAATACTATTGCTATCGTTAGTCTTGGGCTTGGTATTGTTGTCATCATGGGGATCGGTGGCATTGTTGCCTACTCGAATGTGAATAATCAGCTAGTTAGCACTCAAACTCAGTTACAACAAGCTCAAAAGGAGCGAGACGAGTTTAAAAAACAGAGCGAGGAAAAAGATAAAGAGATCAATGAGAAAGATAAAGAGATCAAAGATATTCGTGAAACTTCTGGCGATCGCGAAAGTCAAATTGCTCAAAAACAAGGCGAACTTCAGCGAGCTAAAGCAGAGACTCAGACGGTAAGCGGCTGCCTAAAAGGTGTATTGGAGGCAATCTCATATCAAGATGACCAAAGTAAGGCTATCTTTGCTCTAGGAGCAGTAAAGGATAAGTGCGAATCAGCCGGAAGGATCGTACAACGAATAGAAAACACACAGGATGAACAACAATCTCCTCGTACAAGCAATATCCAATCGAATTAATAAATCAGGGTGCCATTACATTTGTTCAAAAGTCAGCGAACTTCCTGCTTAGCATCGCTGCGGGTAATCGCTCTTTCTTTTTCTGAAGTGCGATCGTCCTTATGTTATTACAAGCTTAAATTATTTCTGCACACATCATTTGGTTACTAAAGCAATGAACAAAAAACTAGGAATTTTAGCGATCGCAGCTCTTTTTACTATCAGTGGGGCTATCCTTAAAGGTACTCAAATGGCTAATGCTAAGCTAGTAGCACCCACTACAGTCACTAATCAAAACTTTACAGATAATAAGTTAACAATCTTAGCGCAGGGTTATGGACAACCACAGGGTAGCCCTTGGGAACAGGTAGATGCACAAAAATACAAAAATCCCGATACCGGGCAGACTTTTTGTTTCTACTATAACCCAGGACGCTGGGCACCGTGTCCAAATCAGGGCACATCAGTTATCAGAGTGCGAAATGCCAAATGCACGGGTTCCAATATTACCCAAGCATTAGCCGATCGATGTCCACGCGCTTTGTGTGGATTAGCAGAGCTTCAAGCCAGTTTAGACGAACTTAGAAGTAACGGACGCTCAATTCCTGCTTTACCTTGTAATGGTCTCCCCTAGCAAACAGATGTGGATTTATCTAATAAGTGAGTTTGATTTTTAGGGTGCTTTGTTAACGCCCTTTATTTTACATCATTTTTGAGAGCGATCGCCCTTCCTTCACTGAAGTGCGATCGCTCTAATTATTCTTCACTCAAACTATTTCCGAGGCTAAAAGCCTACCATCAACTCGCTCATATTCATCTTCCAGTAGCCACGAATGAGCCTCATCGTAACTTGAACCTAAAAACAGCAGTTTATAATTCGGCGATGGCTCGTAAATACCACACTTACTATTTTTGCCACCCACTAACATCAGAATCCGAGGCGGGAAAACAATCGGATCTACCCACAACTCGATAAATTCCCAATCATTGACTTGTTCGACGAGGTTTTGTGCGGGGGATAACATGGTAATTATCGGTTCCTTTGATGATTTTAATTTCTGCGTAATACAGCGGAATGCGACTGCCGTCGGCTCTGATTTGATGACCTATAGGATAATCAAAGTATAGCCCGTAGCGATCGTAGTCATCGGTTTCATCCTCAATCCCTGTAAGCTCTCCTCTATCTATAATAGCTTGTATCACTAAATCCATTGTGGCTCTGTCATTAAACACATGAGCTTTTTCTTCTTTTCTCAGCAGTCTTTGTACCTGTGGCGTTTCGGGAAGATGTTTGTCAAATAAACTGGTTCTTGGGTCTGGTGTTAGTTCGCGGTTAATGCCACTCATTAACTAATTATATAGGATACTTGCAATTGATCCTACCATAACCTTATATCAAAAGCGCCCTGACTTGAATTGAGGAGCGAGCGCTTTTATAATAACAGAAGAGAGGATATTTAAGCACTTTCCTCAATTAAATCTGCTTCAGCATCCCGCCGTCTGTTCATCCCTTCTTCAATGCTCGTTCCCAGCCAAATTCGTTTCATTTTGCGAATTTGTTCGGCAATTTTACTCACATTTTTTTTCGTTACCAAATCGCGAACTACACGCATTTCCAGGCGGCGGTTTCCCTGCATACTCGTGCCGCGGTTGAACACCAAACTTACCAATCCTCCTTGAACATCTGCCGGCAATTGTTCAAAACCGGGAAATGCTTCTTTTGTCAGATTGTAAAATTTCGGCACTGTGACAACATTAAAAACTTCCCATGCTAATTCCCAGGGAACAATGATGTCTCTAACACTAGCTAAACGTTCTTTTGCTGCATCCTCTGTCAACTCGCAGCATTCACTCAAACGCTGGCGCTCAACATCTGTTAATTTCTGCCAATCTTGGTTGAAAACTTCTACTGTGTTGTAACCTAGATCGTAACCGATGCCGATCGTAATTCCCGATGCTCCTTCCGGCCAAGTTGGACGCTGCAACAGCTTTTCGTAATATAGCCGCCCGCCGCCGACCTCGAATTCTAAGATTAGCTCGATCGCCCTGTATGATAAAAGTGACGATCCCAAAGGTTCCCCAGGGAACAAAGCAGCTAGCGTTTCCGGGCCCGCTATGCCGTTTGCCAAAAATTTTTGATTGGTTTGAAACTGTTTGAGGGATGCTTCAGTTTTTGGCCCAAACTTACCGTCAGCAGGGCCTGGATTCAACCCTAACTCCAGCAAGCGTTTTTGAAGTTTCACAACATCGGAACCCGATGCACCTAATTTTAGAGTTTGCACAACCTGTTTTCCTGTAATGCGATCGGCACAATAATTTTTGCTTGATATTGTACCACAACCAGCATCTCCCAAACTATGAGATTAATTCTGCCTCACTCAGCAGAGCAAAATCGCGCGGATTGTTTAACACGAAACCGTCATTTTCTTTAATTAAATCACCAAAACAGGTGACAGGCGATCGGGCTTCATAAGCCTTGAGGGCCAACTGATAATCTGCTTCCGGCAATTCCAGATTAATTTTTCTCAGCTTCCCCACCACAAATCCTATTAAAGTAATTTGGTCTGGAGATTCTGCCCCATACACTTTATTAATCCATCCCGAGATTGCAACATTAGGTAAAACCGTGATTAAATCGCTGAGAATATCTAGCTGAGAACGATTTTCTATAACTTCTAGTGCTTTTAAGTTTCGACACATCACCTCTGCAAAATCATCAAAATCTTGGTGAGGTGAAACCAATACTTCCCCCTCCTGACTCACAGAATTTTTCTTAATCCAAATGAATCCCTCATAAAATTTACGAGCTTTATGCCAGCCATTTATCTGTAAGTATTTCTCCAACACATTTGGCTCAATTGTTTTCAGAATGTGACTATCTCTTACAGTTACTTTCATGGCAAACTTCCCTCGCTAATGCGCTGTATCATTGACTTAAGAGCTTCTACTGTAAACTGATTGCTGCGGGGTAAAGAAACAGTCACATTTGCTATATTTTGTGTTTCTGTCTGTCCCCGCAATGACATCCAGTAGGCACAATTTCTCATACACAGTTCCGCTTCTGACTGCTGCAACCAGTCTTCTAGATTTTCTGGTACTAAAACTACAACTAAGATTCGAGGTACTAGGGCATTTCTTCTCAAATCATTGTAGTTTTTGACTTTGAGCGGATATCGGATGTAGTCGCCGTCTATCACGTCCCTTGAAGTACATTTTAATTGTAACTTCAACTCAGGAAAATAAACGCTTCCGTCACCGCTGGCAGCCGTGATTTGTAAGTCGATGCTGTCGAAGTCTAACTCTAACGGATCGATCGAGAAACCCGCAACTGCCGCCACAGCACGTACATAAGCTTTGCTGAAAAGTTCTTTCTGCTGGTTCAGTTCCATTCCAAAATAAACATCTTGCAAAAATAATATATTTTACAAGAGAGGTGTTCCACAAGTAATTATTGTAGGAGAGTTCTACCCGAGACGCGATCGATTCATATAATTTCTTATTCTTAGTCCGCGGAGGCGGACATTGTTTGTGTAGTAGCGGTTTCAACCGCCGAGTTTTATAAATAAGATGCAAAACAACCCGGTTCCTTCAAGAAACCGGGTTGTTTTACACTCAAACTGCGTGTTTGCGATACCAATCGATCGTATTTTTCAAGCCTTCTTTAAACTCCACCTCAGCCACAAAACCAAACCTTTCCTTAGCCCTTTGGGTATCCAAACAACGGCGCGGCTGACCATTCGGCTTGTCTGTTTCCCAAACAATTTCTCCCTCATATCCCATCAATTCGCAAATTGTTTCTACTAACTCGCGAATTTTAACTTCGCTATTTGTTCCCAAATTAACCGGGTCAGATTCATTGTAAGATTGAGCCGCCATCACAATCCCGCGCGCGGCATCTGTGGAATACAAAAACTCGCGGCTGGGGCTACCATCGCCCCAAACTGGTAGTGTTTTGTCTCCTCTTTCTTGGGCTTCGTGGACTTTGCGAATTAATGCTGGGATGACGTGGGAACTTTTCGGATCGAAGTTATCTTCTGGGCCGTACAAATTAACTGGTAGCAAGTAGATACCGTTGAATCCGTACTGCTGGCGGTAGGATTGTAGTTGCACTAATAAGGCTTTCTTTGCTATTCCGTAGGGTGCGTTGGTTACTTCGGGATAGCCGTTCCAGAGGTCGTCTTCTTTGAAAGGAACTGGAGTCAAGTTGGGATAGGCGCAAATTGTGCCGACGCAGACGAATTTTTCGACTCCTGCTTCGTAGGCTGCGTGGATTAGTTGCGCGCCCATCATCAAATTGTCGTAAAATAGTTCTGCCGGTTTGATGAGGTTTAAACCGATGCCACCGACGTGGGCTGCTAAGTGTATGATGATGTCTTGTTGGTTGGCGGCGCGCTTGCAGTTTTCCATGATGCGAAGATCGCAGTCGATCGATCGACTAACTGAAATTTTATCAGCATCCGCGCCTGCTTTGACTAATTGGTCGATTACCTGACGGCCGAGGAAACCGGCGCCGCCCGTGACTAGGATGCGTTTGTTGCTTAAATCCAAGCTTGTCATAATTTTATCCTCGGGATTTTCAATAAAGGTCGATCGACAATTTCCAGTCTAAATTTGTTACTTTAGCAAAAAAGCTTTCCGCTACAGCAGGCGCTAACAAGTCAGTTTTAGCTGTCCCAGATAGGGGAAAATTGCTCCGTTTGTATCTGAACGTGAGATTTATGGGTTTCCAGTCCTCAACGTTTTAATGTTTTTGTTGGCCCGCACAGCCGAAAATTTGGCGATCGGTTAAGCTGGTTGTTGGAATGCCCGCACTAATAGCTACAACAATCCTCTCATCACTTGTGAACTGTTTGTATGGGTAATGCCCCGATGCGCGAATCGGGTAACAGACGGGACACTACCCATACAAATTGTTAGCAGTCACCACACCCGGGAACGAATACAAGTCCCTGACAGGATTCGGGGAGTGTCAAAAATTTTAGACTAAGAGTTCCAACTTTCAGATTCATCTGTGGAGTAAGTCCAAAATCTAAAATCTAAAATCTAAAATCTAAAATCTAAAATCTAAAATCGACTGACGGTTTAGTTTTGTGGATCAATCAAATCCGTTGCCAGAACCTCGTTCTTGCTTTTTGAGCGATTTCATGTCAGCATCTACCATTAAATGCACTAACTGCTCAAAAGTTACAGAAGGTTCCCAATTTAATTGCTGGCGCGCCTTAGTCGAATCACCAATCAACAGTTCGACTTCTGCCGGACGCAAGTAACGTTCGTCAAACTCCACATATTTTTGCCAATCTAAATTGACGTAAGTAAATGCCAAATCTAGAAATTCTTTAATGGAATGGGTTTCGTTAGTAGCAATTACGTAATCGTCAGGCTTCTCTTGTTGCAGCATCAGCCACATTGCCTGCACGTAGTCTTTAGCAAAGCCCCAGTCCCGCTTGGAATCGAGGTTGCCCAAATAAAGTTTTTTCTGCTGGCCGACGACAATTCTGGCAACAGCCCGAGTAATTTTGCGAGTTACAAAAGTTTCACCACGGCGCGGAGACTCGTGATTGAACAAGATGCCGTTACAAGCAAAAAGTCCGTAGGATTCGCGATAATTTATTGTTTGCCAGTGACCGTAAACTTTGGCACAAGCGTAGGGACTTCTGGGATAAAAGGGAGTTGTTTCCTTCTGCGGAACTTCCTGCACCAAACCAAACATTTCAGAAGAACCTGCTTGATAAAACCGCACTTCTATGCCTGTGCGATTCTGGTAGTCCCGAATTGCTTCTAGTAGTCGCAATACCCCCATCCCTACGGCATCAACCGTATATTCCGGTGAGTCAAAACTGACTCTAACGTGAGATTGAGCGCCTAAGTTATAAACTTCTACAGGCTGAACTTGTTCCAATATTCGGCGGAGAGTAGTGCCGTCGGTCAAGTCGCCGTAGTGCAGAAACAACTTTGCATCCTCGCTGTGAGGATCGACATAGATATGGTCAATGCGATCGGTATTGAAACTAGAACTGCGCCGGATAATGCCGTGAACTTCGTATCCTTTCTCTAACAGTAATTCGCTCAAGTAGGACCCGTCTTGGCCTGTAATACCTGTTATTAGCGCTCGCTTGCGTTGCGTCATCTGATTTTCCTTTGACAGGCTGTGTTAATTCACTTCGGACTTTCAGGGTAGAGGCTGTTGTTGCCTGCCCGTCGTATGCTCAAGCTCTACCTTAACTCACAATTCTTCGATCGGCATCAAGGAAGTGTTTTGTTTGAGTAAAGAGTTTGCCGCTTGCTGTCAGTAGTCAGCCTCAGTGGTCAGTAACAAACAAAACTAACTACCGATGGCTGACTGCGGACAAAAAATTAATATGCGCCGTTATTTTTGGGGAAAATCACAACTCCAATTGTTTTGAAAACAATCCACATATCCATCCAAAGGTTTTTGTCATTGGCATAATAGAGGTCAATTTGGACTCTTCGGGGATACGGAATGTCGTTGCGACCGGACACTTGCCACAAACCTGTAATTCCAGGTCTGATGGTGAGAATTTTGTTGATGTGACGGCCGTATCTCGGCAGTTCTTCTTCAACTAAAGGTCTCGGCCCGACGACGCTCATATCTCCTTTTAATACATTCCAAAACTGGGGGAACTCGTCTAAACTGGTCATTCGTAAAAATCTTCCAATCCAGGTAATTCGAGGGTCTTGTTTAAGCTTGAAATTGTCCTCAAACTCTTGACGCAAATGCGGAGATTTTTCCATGATTTCCAGCAATATGTCGTCCGCATTTTCCACCATCGTTCTAAATTTAAGGCAATAAAACATTTTACGGTTTTTGCCTACTCGTTCCTGTACGTAAAAGATAGGCCCGGACGAGCTTAAGGCGATAGAGAGAGCCAAAAGCAGGTAAACCGGAGCAAACAGGATTAGAACCGATAAGGAAAAGAGAATGTCAAATAACCGCTTGAAAAATTCTCCGTCGAGTCTCTCTAGAGAACGACTTATGCGTCTATCTCCTTGCAGGACAGGCGCAAAACCGCGTCTTGCGATCGCTCGAATTACCTTGCCGGAGATTAGTTGGCTGTCGGCAGTCATCTTACTCCTTCACTTCACACCACACACAGTCACGATCATAAGGCCTCAAGACGCTTTGTTCTCTGAATTATGTTTCAAATACTCAATTTTCTTGCGGAAAGGGGCAGTTGACTGTTGTCAGTTGACTGTTGACGGTTGGCAGTTGGCGGTTGCACTCAGACATGATGGAGGAGACGGCAGTGCCGTGTCCCTACGGTGATTAATGTAGGGAGACGGCACTGCCGTCTCCTCATTTCGGGCAATGTTGATTCCGGTGCAACCGGAATTGATATCAAGTCTGAGTAAAATCACCGGATTGAAATTCCTGATAGGAGTGTTCCACAAAAGCTAGATAGCGCTGCTCAAAGACTTCCGGGGCAAACTGGGAGGCGCGCAAGCGTGCCATTTCTGGCCCAAATTTGCCTTGCAACTGCTCAAATTCTTCGACAGCTTCGACTATTGCTGCTGCGGTTTGGGAGGGGAAAAATAAGCCTGTCCCAGTCTCAGGGTGTTGGCGAATGTCGAGCACTGTCTCCAAAGCGCCGCCTGCTGCATAGGCAATTACTGGTGTCCCGCAAGCTTGAGCTTCTACTAAAGCGATGCCAAAATCTTCGCAAGCTGCATAGACAAAGGCTTTCGCTTCTGCCATGTACTTTTCCACTACGGAGGCGGGCTGCCAGCCGAGTAGTTGCACGTTGGGTTTGGCGATTTGCCGAATCATTTCTAATTCTGGCCCGGTGCCGATGACAATGAGAGTATGCCCGAGTTGATTGAATGCTTGGACGATCGCACTTACGTTTTTGTAGCTTACCAACCGGCACACTGTCACGTAAAAGTCTTGTTTTTGCCGCATCAAGGAAAATCTCTCGATATTTACCGGCGGATAAATCACCTCGGCGCGCCGTCGGTAGCACCGCCAAATTCGGCGTGCGGTGTGTTGGGAGTTGGCGATGAAATAATCGACGCGGTTGGCAGAAATTACATCCCACTGCCGCAGTCGGTGCAACAAATATCGCGTCAGCAAGCCCGGGATGCCCCGTCCGGCTTTGCTGCTGCGTAAATAGTCAAAAGTTAAGTCCCAAGCGTAGCGCATGGGCGTGTGGCAGTAGCAGACGTGCATTTGCCCTGGACTGCTGAGGATGCCTTTGGCGACGGCGTGGGAGGATGAGAGGATGATGTCGTATTCTCGCAGATCTAGTTGTTCGATCGCGATCGGCAGAAATGGCAAATATTTTTGCACGCCGCTGCGGGCCTTGGGGAAATTCTGCAAAAATGTCGTGCCAATCTGTCGCCCGAACAGATAGCTTTCGGGATTCGCCGATTCAAAGTCAATCAGGGCATAGATATCAGCGTCTATGTATTTGAGGATTTCGGCAACTACGAGTTCTGAACCGCCGGTAGCTAAGGGCGTCAACCATTCATGAACTAGGGCGTATTTGAGTTTTTTCACTTTATGTAGTCGATCGAACGATTTGTGAGCGCCAGTTCTGTCAATATTAGTCTTACCGAGGGATCGCTTACGCACCCTCAAGCCATCAACCGTGTTTCTACGCAGGCGACTCGATTGTAGATTTTAGATTTTAGATTTTAGATTTTAGATTTACTCCACGGATTAATCTGGGATTTTGAACAGAAGTCTAAAATTTTGGACTCGAAACTCACCAGCATCGGGTATTTGTAAGAATTTTTTTGGGTGCTTCAAACCAATATTTTTTGGGAGCAACGGGGTTTTTGTCAAATCGGAAATAGCAAAACCGCACTCTGCGGGAAATTTCCCGCCGATTGTTGACAAATAATACTATTAGGCGGAATACTGTAGGTGATTTGCGATCGCCAAAATGTGTGGAACGGGCGATCGAACTAACGTGGTGTGAGGAAAAAATGTCCAAATTTTTGTGGAAAGGACTTTTAGCAAGTCCCGCTGTACTAGCAGCAAGTTTAGTCGTATCTTCGACAGCCCTAGCAGCAGAGCAACCTGTAGAAATTGCCGCAGCTCAAGCCAATCAATTGGAATTAGCAGGTGCTGCAACCGAGGCAGCACAGCCTGAAATAGCAGCAATAACGGCAGAACCAGCGTCAGTAGTTAACAACTTAACTGTTGAGACTATTGAAAATAACAATCTCGCAGCAAAAGTAGCCCGAGTTGCCGAACCAGCCGCATCACCGGAAAACAACGCAGTTGCAGCAGCAGACTTAACCGAAACCAAACCCGCAGTCGCGCCCGCCAACTTAAATGCCGAGCAACCTGTCGCAGAGCAAATCCCCGCAGTCGCGCCCGCCAACTCCAGCGAAAAACCCGCTGTACCAACTAATGTCAGCGCCGACAAAGCAGCCGCAAAACCCCAGCAGATTTCCCAATCAACTGCTCCAATTGCCCAGCCTCCAGCGCAGTCAAATGTTTTAGAACAAATCAACCAATACAGCGCAGAAGGCAGCAGCGAAGATGCAGTCGGCCAAGTAACCTCCGTTTCGCAACTTTCCGACGTGCGGCCCACCGATTGGGCATTCCAAGCTTTGCAATCCCTAGTAGAGCGCTACGGGTGCATTGCCGGCTATCCTGACGGCACCTATCGCGGCAACCGGGCGATGACTCGCTACGAGTTTGCAGCGGGTTTAAATGCCTGTTTGGATAAAGTCAACGAGCTGATTAAAGGCGGTACCAGGGGTTTAGCCACAAAAGAAGATTTGGCTGCTGTGCAAAAGCTGCAAGAAGAGTTTGCAGCGGAATTGGCAACTTTGCGCGGGCGCGTCGATGCCTTGGAAGCGCGCACCTCTGAATTAGAAGCAAATCAGTTTTCGACTACGACTAAACTCAACGGCGAAGTAATCTTTGCATTGACAGGTATCGCCCGGGGAGAAGATGCTGACGGCCGCGATGCCGATCGAAGCACGGCTTTTGGCAGCAGGGTTCGTCTCAATTTTGACACGAGTTTCACTGGTAAAGACTTGCTGAGAACTCGACTGCAAGTTTTAAATTTGGGTGCGTTTTCTACTAATAATACTAAAACTGCTGAAGGGGAATTGCGGTTTAACGCCGGGCCTTTTGGAACAGCTAGCAATACAGTCGGTTTAGATGCGCTGTTTTACCAATTTCCCCTCGGCAAAAGCACTACTGTAATTCTCGAAGCCAATGCCGGTGCCGCTGACGATTTTACTAACACTGTCAATCCTTACTTTGACGGAGATGGCGGTAGCGGTGCTCTTTCTAACTTCGGCACTCGCAACCCGATTTACTATTTGACTGCGGGTACTGGTATCGCTGTGCGGCAGCAATTGGGAGAAAAACTTGAGCTGAGTTTGGGATATTTGGCCGGCAACGCTGCAAGCCCGACGCAGGGTAACGGTTTGTTCAACGGTTCTTACGGCGCTTTGGCTCAGTTGACTTTCAAACCGACAAGCACTATGGCTTTAGGTTTAACTTACGTCAATTCCTACAACTTCGTCACTGGTACGGGCAGCAACGCTTCTAATTTTCCGGTACGTCTCGGTTCCTTCGGCATCGACAGCGACAATAATCTGCCAGTTTCTAGCAATTCCTACGGCGCCCAAGCTTCGTGGAGAGTGCGGCCTGGATTGGCAATTGGCGGTTGGGCTGGTTACACTAACCAGCGCATTTTATCTAACTTGGCTACTCCTACCGGTTCTGTGCAGCGCGGAGACCAAAAAATCTGGAACTGGGCTGTTACTGTGGCTTTTCCCGATTTGTTGAAAGAGGGAAATGTGGCGGGCTTTCTGGTAGGTATGGAGCCGCGAGTAACAAGTTCTACTAATCGGACTTTGCCGGAAGATAAGGATACTTCTCTTCACATTGAAGGGTTCTATCAGTTTAAGTTGAGCGACAATATTTCGATCACTCCGGGTGTGATTTGGCTGACTGCTCCTGACCACAATAAGAGTAATTCTGATTTGGTAATTGGGGTGGTGAGAACTACGTTTACTTTCTAGGCTCAGCCCTTTTGGTTTTTGGCTTTGGGATTTGGGATTTGGGATTGGCAGTTTTAATCTCAAATCTCAGGCCGCCAATTTCAAACTGGTTGAAAAACTCAGATTCTGTGGCACCCATGCTTTATTGAGAGTTGCTATAGATGGCAATGAACAATATTGGTTAAGATTGTAGACGGGCATTTCTTGCCAACACTCGCGACAAAACCAGTAAACTTGTTGCTGGCGAAAGTGACGCAGCATCGGATTGGAGCAGCAGGGACAGTCTGTATTCTGGTTAACTTGACCGAGGATTTGATTTGAGCTGCTGGATGCGTCTGTCATAATAACCTCTTTTTTAACTCAGATATATTTCACTGTTGTTGGAAAGTGCTGTAACCTGGCTTGAAACACCAACACCATGACTGTAAAAGTGAAAAGTAAAGATTTGGTAAAAAAGATAAGGTTGTTAAGGAATTGAGTTAACTTGAAATATTTCGCAACAATAAATAGTTAGACTTGTTAAAAAATGCAGGTTGAGGGAAGCTCCAAACTCTTATGCAGTAAGTCATTCCCTTTCTGTCAAGTATTGCTAAAACCTAATTAATTGTTGGGTGGAGTGAATGTCCGAGTTGTTTGTACTCAGCTCGCGCAGAGGTGCGTCGCTATGAATTTGTTGATTTTTTGGCGAGGGATTTTGAGTGGCGGCACACCCTACGGCTAGTAAGAAATGAAAATTTAATAACTTACAATTTTTATTAGACCTCTTGCAAAAGTCCTTTTAATCAAATTTTGGGACGGGCTAGAAGCCCATCCCACAAGAAAAAAGATTTTTGTGGGATGGGCTTCTAGCCCGTCCTAACTATGTCTATTGTTCTTGTGGGATGGGCGTCCCGCCCGTCCCACAAATATGTGTAAATTCTTTCGCGATCCTCAGACTGAGCGATGTGAGATTTTAGTCTAAGTCCCAGCCTAAGGCCTGAGCAATCTGAACGGACAGCATAGCTGGATCGAGGGGATTTACAATCACTGCTGCTATTTTATCTTGTGGGAACAAGCTCTGTTGTAGATCGACCCATTTCGCTTTGAGAGTTAGCAGCACAACTGGAATTGCTTGGGTTGTGGGCAGTGTTTTTAGTTGTTTGAGAAATAGGAATTCATCTATGGCGCCAGTGGAAATATCCAAAATTATGCTATCGGGCTGATAGAGTATTGCTTGTCGCAAGCCTTCCAGGGTTGAATTGGCAACTCGCACGTTCCAACCTCCTAAGTCGGTTAAACAAGCTTTTACTACTTCCTGCATATTTGGTTCTTTGTAAATCAGTAAAATTGTTTTGGTGGTCATAGCAACCACTTCCAAAGCCTTCATTTGATTTTGATATTCGAGATACTGCGTGACATCATTGAATAACTGAAAAAGCATTCATGTAGTCTCCTCTTATGCTAAGAGCTTTTAGCTGTATCCCGGAAGCCTAGATAACCACGGTAAGGAATTGGTAAAGATTTTACTATCGTTACAAAACTTGACAAATAATCTTAAAATTCTTCATCCCACCCCAAAATCTCTGCGACTTCTACCGTCAGGCTGGTGGGTTGGATTGGTTTGGCAATTACGCCTGTGACGCCCATTTGGGCAAATTTTGCCCGATCGCTCGGCAGGACTTTTGCTGTCAGCAGAATCACCGGAATCGATCGCGTCTTGGGATCGGATTGAAGGCGATCGTACACAGCAAATCCATCCATTCCCGGCATAGATACATCGAGCAAAATGGCTGATGGTTGTTGTGTTTGGACTATTTGTAAACACTCTTCTCCCGATGCTGCTACCAGCGTTTCCCATCCGCCTAGATCTTCTAAACACGCTTGCACCAATTCTCGGAGGTGTTCTTGATCGTCAACTACTAAAATTAATCTGTCAGTCATGGGATTTGAGATTTTAGATTTGGGATTTTAGATTTTAGAGAGTCCTGGGCGTTAGGTACGTAGTTGCGCTTCAGCGCTCTAAATTATGAAAGAGCGCTGAAGCGCAACAACATACCTTTATTGAAGGTGACAGTTATTCGATCGCAGGTAAGGGCAATGTAAAGAAAAATGTGCTGCCTTCACCTAAAATACTTTCTGCCCAGATTTTTCCACCGTGCTGCTCAATAATACTGCGACAGATGGGCAATCCTAACCCGGTTCCTCCTTTTTCGCGGGAATCTGAGGCATCGACTTGTTGAAATCGCCCAAAAACGAGTTCTAATTTATCGGCTGGAATGCCGCGCCCGCGATCGCGAACTTGGAACAGCACGCAGTCTGTTTGGTTTTCCGCACTCAGGTAAATGGTGGCACCGACAGGCGAAAATTTAAGAGCATTACTAAGTAAATTTGTCAAGGTTTGGAGGATGGCATCTGCTGCGGCCCAGACTTCTGCATCGGTGGGGATAATAATTAATGAAATCTGGTGTTGATTGGCGATCGCCTGGAGGGCATCTACTACTTGCTGCATCAAATCTGCGGCTTTGCAAAGGGTTTTATCGAGAAATGCTCGCCCGGACTCCAGCCGTTCCAAATCTAAAATATCATTCACCAGGTTTACCAAACGATTGGTATCAAGTAGGGCAATTTCGATCATGCGCCGGGACTTTTCGGGTTTTTTATCGTAAATTCCAGTTTTTAATAGTCCTAAGGACATTTGAATTGCTGTCAGAGGAGTACGCAGTTCGTGGCTGACAATGCCGATGAATTCATCCTTAATTTGTTCGATTTTGTTGCGTTCGGTGATATCTTCGCCAATGCTGATACTGCCGATCGCGGTTCCATCTGAATCTTGCAGCGTTGTATTGTTCCAAGCAATGAATCGTTCTTCGCCGGATTTGGTCAAGATGACATTTCGATAATAGGGATGAGCATTGTGAGTCAAGAGTTGCAAGAAGTCGGCTTCAGTTGATTTTATACTAGAACTAGGCAAAAAGTTTTCAAACCAATTTTTGCCTAAAACTTCTTCGTGAGTATACCCTGTGAGACCGACAAAAAATGGATTGACGTAGTTGATATTTCCCGACGCATCGAGTCCGACAACAATCAACTGCACATTCTCCAAAAGCGATCGCCAGCGCCGTTCGGCTTCTCGAATTATAGCTTCTGCTTGCTGGCGTTCTTGCAATTCGAGTTCAAGTTGGGTGTAGAGTTGGGATTGCTGAATGGCGATCGCCAATTGGCTGCTAATCTGTTCGAGTAATTCAATTTCCCAAGATTGCCAATTGCGAGGTGCAGTATTTTGGTAGATGATTAACAATCCCCAGAGGAATTCTCCCGAAAATATGGGAACTGCCAAATATGCTTTGGCTTGAAATTGTTGCAAGAGTTGGATGTGACAGGGATGAAGTCCAGCTTCGTCAATATCGGCGATCGCAAAGGTTTCGTGATTGCGGAAGCGACCTCCTTTAGTTTCTTGCAGGTAGACATCTTCACAAGCTTTTTGAATATTGCATTCCACCAGTTTTACCCACTGCGGATCGACTGACTCAACCACAAAATCTCCACTCCAATCGGGAGTGAAACGATAAATCGCAGCGCGATCGACTTGTAATGTTTGCTTGACTTCTGTGACGGTAGTATTCAGAATGTCCTTGAGGTCTAAAGATTGGCGAATCGCTTGAGTAATAGTCCAGAGCAAACTTTCTTGTCGGGATTTCTGTTCTAGAGCTAATCGGCGCTGTTCTTCGCTCTCTCGCAAGGCTAATTCAGCTTGTTCTCGCTCTCTTTGGCTCTGTTTGCGATCGCTGATATCAAACAATGTTGAGCGGGTCATCATAAAGTTGCCTGCTGCATCTTCTATCGCGGTAGCATTCAGGTTAAACCAACGGCTTGAGCCGTCTTTAGTGGACATCTCGAACTCCAGGTTTTCGACCCAGCCTTGTTGTTTTAACTTGGGAAAGTTTTCATAAAAAACTTGTTTGCCATCTGGTGATAGCAGATCCAAAAACTTAATTTTATACAGCAGTTCATCCCGGGTATAGCCTAACCACTTTAGTTCTGTATCATTAATCCGAACCATTGTCCCCTCGGCATCCAGGGAGTGATAGCCACAGGGAGCATTATTGTAGAGGTCTTCTACTTCATGGATATATTGCTGCAAGACTAATTCTGCTGCTTTTCGCTGGGTAACATCACTGTTAATTTCTAGGATTTTAATTGGTCTACCTGCATCATCTTTTTGCACAACCCAACGGCTAGATACAGTAATTTGGCGATCGTCCCTAGTGTAATGAATTAGTTCTCCTTCCCAGTAACCTGTTTCAAACAGTTCTGCTTGAATTTCTGCCAATGGCTGCGGAAATTGCGTTTTGAACAAACTGTGCGATTCTTGTCCGAAGGCCTCGGCTTTTGTCCAGCCATACATCAACTCGGCTCCCTGATTCCAAAAGGTGATGACTGAGTTTAAATCCCAGGTGATAATACTATCGTGGGCGAGATCGAGCAGTTGTGCTTGTTCTGTGAGGAGTTGATAGGCGTGGTCTTTTTCGAGTAAGGTAACTAACAGACGATCGTTGACTTCGGTGAGTTGGGCTGTTCTTTCTGTTACCCGTTTTTCGAGTTCGGTATTGATTTGTTGGAGGGCAATTTGTGCTTGTTTGCGATCGGTAATATCTTCAGTGAAGAGAATGATGCCACCAACATCGCCATTGCTGCGATACCAGGGGTGAATTTCCCACCGCAACCATTGCAGGGAGCCATCTGAGTGTACAAACCGATCTTCATCGCATTTTTCAATGAAACCTGCGAAACCGCGCTGGTGGAATTGCTTCCACTCCTCTGGAATATTCGGAAAAAGCTCGTAGTGCGATCGCCCAATTATCGATCCTAGGTCATTGAGCAGATATTCATCAACCCATCGCTGGCTGGCGGCTAGGTAACACATGGAGCGATCGAACATCACAATACTGGCGGGAGCATATTTGATGAACAATTGCAGTTTTTCCTGAGTCTCCTCTAATGTTAGTTCTGCTTGTTTGCGTGCTGCGATACCAGGGGTGAACTTCCCACCGGAACCATTGCTGCGATCCATCTGGATAGATTAATTTATCTTCTTCGCATTTCTGAACAAGCCCTGCAAAACCGCGCTGGTGGCTTTGTTTCAAATGAAGAGGCAGATCGGGAAAAAGCTCGTAGTGCGATCGCCCAATTATCGATTCTAGGTCATCGATCTCAAATTCATCAACCCATCGCTGGCTGGCGGCTAGGTAACACATAGAGCGATCGAACATCACAATACTGGCGGGAGCATATTTGATGAACAATTGCAGTTTTTCCTGAGTCTCCTCTAATGTTAGTTCTGCTTGTTTGCGCTCTTTGGATGGCAATACTAGCTTGTGCAGACAACTGTCGCAGCAATTCTATTTCTGAAGCTTGCCATTCTCGCGGCGCAACGCAGTGATGAGCAATTAGCAAACCCCAAAGATTTTCACCTTGGAGAATCGGCACGACTAAATTTGCCCTGACTTGGAGATTTGTCAGAAATTCTAGGTGACAGGGAGCAATTTGTGCCCTATAAATATCTGATTTAGCGGTGACTAAGCCTTGTCTGAAGCGTTCAAAATAGCTTTCACTAAGGCAAGGATCGTGTATCTGAGTGGATAGGATTGGTCTCGCTTCTGAACCAACTGACTCTACCACAACCCTGCCGCTCAAGTCTGGGGCTAATTGAAAGATAATTACGCGATCGCAGAGCAGAATATTTCTAATTTCTGTTACCGTGGTGTTGAGAATATCTTCTAATTTCAGGGAATCGCGGATAGCAAGTGCTGTTTTAGCCAGGATTTGCTGTTGCTGTCGCTGCCATTCCCGTTCTCTCATCAGTTGGCTGTGTCGCAGAACATAGCTAATGGAACGCTGCAAAACTTCTGGGGTAATCTGGCTTTTTTGTAAATAATCCTGAGCGCCGCTTTTGAGTAAATCAACGGCCATTTGTAGATTTCCCTGCCCTGTAAGCACGATCGCAGGAAGCGTATTTCGCCCAGTCTGTTGCAGCAGTTCCTCCAACAACTCTAACCCATCTATATCGGGTAAATAGTAATCTAGTAGCAAAATATCTGGGATCTGGTGCTGGCACCATTGCAGCGCATCTTCACCGTTATCAAATTCGACAATATTGTAGGTGCGATCGCTATCTTGCAACAAAAATCGGCGGTAGGTAGCGCGATCGACTTCTGAGTCGTCTACGAACAGAATGGTGTATTGGCCAGTTGCTTCAGGGCGGGTGGCTAAACCCAGAGAGTCCGGGAGGGTTAAGGTTGCCACTGCCGATGCTGTCGGTGGTAGCCCAGTTGCGGATTGCGATCGTCCAGCCTGCTGGAGAGCCGCCACTTCTGAGCGCAACAACTCTAATTCAGCAATCAGTTCGTCTTTAGTTTTGTCGATGTCTTCCATACTATTTAATGTTTTTGAAAGTGGTGATAAATAAAATCAGATTATGATAATTTTGGTAAAATTGAAAATTCAAACCAATATCGAAATAAAGTGTGTATCGTCTCGGTCAAATTAGAGATCCCCATTTGTTTCAAAATATAACCATTCGCCCCTTGTTTGTAGCATCTAGGTAAGTCTAGTTCATTCAGTTGACAGTTGACTGTTGACTGTTGACAGCAACCTCTTCCGGTCAGTCCGAGGATTGGAGTAATGAATGCTCTTCTTTTAATTTATACGCCAAACCCAGAGGCTTTCAAGCAATTATTTCTGGTGAATTGTCAACACTCGTTTACCCTACTAATAATGTTGCATGATTTTTTCATGTTGGTATTACTGAGAAAGTCGAAAAATGTTAGAATGAATGGTTTTAGCTAGAACAGCAGAAACCCCACACTGAATTTAGAGGGGGATTAATCGAGGCATCGCCGAGTACCCCTGATAAATCAGTGTGGGATGAATGCGCGACTGACGGAGGTACGGAGTCAGTCATTAAATGTCAGGGAGAGTCGATCGATCCACATCTCTATCATCTGGGTGATAGTCTGCTCTCTCGCTGTCGCGACTGCCCTCAGTTTATTGAGACGCTTTTCCGACAATCGAATGTGAAGATTCTTATCTTTCATTGGGTGTGTTGTTAACGCGAACACAATTATGATATCATAATTGTCAAGGAGGGTAATCATGAGAACGGCATATCAGTATAAACTACGTCCAACCAAACAACAGGTAGTAGAGCTAGACAGATGGTTGTCAATGCTGTGTTCGCAGTACAACTATCTGTTGGCTGATAGATTCAACTGGTACGAACAAAATCGTTCTCCTGTTAATGCCTGTCCTCTCGTCTGCTACTTGCCTGAACTGCGAGACAATCCTGATTATTATTCACAGAAGAAAACGTTACCTCAGCTTAAGAAAACGCATCCTTGGTATGGCGAGATTTACTCGCAAGTCCTTCAAGATATAGTCAAGCGAGTTAAGACAACCTTTGATCGTTTTTTGAAGGGTGACAGCAACGGGAAACGTAGTGGCAAACCTCGTTTCAAATCGCGGAGTCGTTATCGCACTTTTACTTATCCACAGATGAAGGATGGGTGCTTGCAAGATTACTCAATTAGCTTGCCAATGTTTGGTAAAGTTAAAGTTGTTTTGCATCGTCCTATCCCGGATGGGTATAAAATCAAAACCGCATCTGTAACTAAGAAAGCGGATGGCTACTACCTGACGCTTTCATTAGAAGATAAAGCCGTTCCAGAGATAAAGCCGGACTTCAATCCTAATTCAATAACAGGCATTGATGTAGGGCTGAAGGAATTTTTAACAACCTCTGAGGGCGAAACAGTCGCGATTCCTCAATACTACCGCAAAGCTCAAAAGCGTCTACGAGTCGCTCAAAAACGAGTCTCACGTCGCAAGAAAGGTAGCAACCGAAGGAAGAAGGCCGTTAAACAGTTAGGGAAGTGCCACAAAAAAGTAGCTGATAGGCGTAAAGATTTCCATTTCAAAACAGCAAGCAAGCTGCTATTAAAATATGACGTTATCGCACACGAGGATTTAAACGTCAAAGGTCTAGCTCGTACAAAATTAGCTAAATCTGTGTTGGACGCTGGGTGGTCAAGCTTTCTGTCGATTCTAACAAACAAAGCCGAAAATGCTGGTTTGTTGGTTGTTCCAGTAAGTGCCTATAATACTTCACAAGATTGTTCTAATTGTGGCGAGAAAGTACCAAAAAAGCTGCATATTCGTTGGCACAGTTGCTCGTGTGGATGTGAGCTAGATCGTGACCATAATGCAGCGGTAAATATAAAAAATAGAGCGGTAGGGCATTCCGTTCTTAAAGCCAAGAGCCTCCTAAGCGATAGCCGGATTGTCTTGGAAGCCCACACTATATCCGCTTCGGATTAGTGTGGGAGATGTCACTAAGTTTAAGTATTTCTCTGCTTGAGGCGCGGATTGGTGCGCTTGATGCGGCTGAGTACCCGCGTCACTAATTCTGGCCCTAGAACTGGTTTGGTAATGAAGTCATCGGCTCCGGCTACAAAGGCTTGGCTGAGGGAATCTGCATCGGTGTGAGCAGTTACAACTAAGATTGGCAAATCTCCCCACTGCGTATCCTGCCGCACCACCTGGCACAACTCTAGCCCGCTAATTTGTGGCATCTCCAAATCGAGTATGACTAAGTTGGGCGAAGTTGTAACCAGCACCTCCCAAAATCCTTGAGGATCGGTTAATTTTATCACGTGCAAACCCCAAGGTATTAGCAGTGCAGATAAGTGAGCTAAAATGGCAGGATCGTCATCAACAATTAATACTTTGGCTTGCGGGGCTTTAGTTTTGGTTAAGATACGGGATATGGCTTGAAAAATTTGGTCGGTGGTGGCAGGTTTGTGTAAAAATTGTTTGGCACCTAGGCGAGATACTGCTAGCCGATCGCCCAAACTGTCGCGCCCTGTAAATACAATTACGGGCAGGTTGGGCGATCGCTCGTTGAGTTCTCGCAGCAGCGTCAATCCATCTTCTTCTGTGTCGGGAAAGCTTAAATCTATTAAAATCAGATCGGGCATTGACATAGCCAAGCGCGATCGGGCAGCAGCGACATTCGGAGCAATTTTCATCCGAATTTTCCAAGTTTCGGATTCTGCTTTTAAGGATTCCGTCAAAGCAGTATCATCGTCAACTACTAGCACTCGATGACATACCGCGGTAGGCACTGGTGAATTGGTTGACGTAACTGTTGGTTTGGCTAATTCCTGCTCTAATCCTGTCACTACTTCCGAAAATCGTGTGATTTCTTCAGCAGTGAAAGGGCGAAGAACACCACAGGCGTTGACTGGGCTAACGGAGATTAGTAAATGCTCTGCCGATCGCGCTAATTTCGATCCTTCTGGATACCCAAAGGATGCCATAGAGCCTGCTAATTTATGCGCTTCATGCTTGGCCGCTCGATATAATTCGAGTTCCAAATTTCCGGCAATCATAGCGGTTTTTGCTTCCGACAAGACGGCAATTTGTTGCTGAAATACTCCTCGAAACCGCTCTAGCACTTTGTCAATCGCAGACGGATCTCCAGCGCGAGATTTCTGTTTGTTGGTGCTGTTGGTGCTAGAATTGTTTGAAAGCAGCGGTGCGGATTGGGGACTTCGCTTGAGTCGATAGCCCATGCCATAAACTGTTTCGATCATTTCTTCAGTCAAGCCGCCTGCTTTGAGTTTTTTTCGGATATCCTTAATATGAGTGTTTATGGCGCGATCGGTTGGTACATCGTCAAATCCCCACAGGCGATCGAGAATGGCGCTGCGGCTGAAGATGCGATCGGGATTTCGCATAAACAATTCCAGCAGGTTGTATTCTTTGGCTGTCAGTGAAATAAGTTGTTCGCCAAAGGTTACTCGCCCTGAATCCATGTCTAAACAAAGATTTCCCCAAGTCAATGTAGTGGATGAGTCTTTAGCAAAACTCCCAGGAGAAACTGCTTTAGAGCGCCGCAATAATGTGCGGATTCTTGCTAGCAATACTTCCGTACCGCAAGGCTTGTTGATGTAATCATCGGCTCCGGCGTCGAACCCTGCTACCACATCGGCATCTGAATCGTTTGCTGTCAGTAACAGGATCGGTTTGCGGTAGTTTTGCGATCGCAGTTGCCGGCACAGACTAATCCCATCTAGTTTTGGAACCTGCACGTCGAGCAAAATCAGGTCATACTCAATCAATGTTGCCAAGTCTAAGCCCGCTTGTCCGTCGCTGGCGCGATCGATCGTGTAGTCATTTGCTTCCAACACCTTTGCCAGTGTCGCACTCAGTAATGTATCATCTTCTACTAGCAGAATTCTGATCGGAGACTTGTTCATTGTGGTTGTAGGGTGCAATTCCGATGCGCTCAAGGCTGGTGGTGTAAGGCATTGGTCTTTCTTCTCATTCGATCGTAGGTTTGAATTTTAGAATATTCGGGCGATCGGACTTATTGATAATTTATTCATGCTAAGGGAGAATTAGTTGTGGGTCAGATTAATTTTAATTGATTGTATTAAAAAAAATTGCCTTTTTTTTTTAGGGTTCACACCTTGACTGCGAGCATTCAATCAAGTATAATTAAATAATGGAAATATTGGCAGAATTAAATTTTAAGTCACCACTTCCATTATCTAAAATATACCCCGGAAGTCGAGCAAAGTCAATAGGTAATAGTTCTTTTTTAGGGCGAATTTTTCAGAAGAAGCGATCGATCGCACTAACTAATTGTAGTTTAGACTTATTGTATAAATTTTTGAGTAATACGAAAACCGCAGATTTAAAGCAGATTGACGCAGATTAACGCAGATGAATTTCTAGATAGTCTGGGAATCAGTGCAAGAGGAAAAACGATCGTAAATTACAGAAAATTTGTACAATCAGAGGTGAGACGAGCAATTGCATTCATTCACTTTCCTCTCTTAAAAAGCATCTGCGTTAATCCGTGTTCATCTGCCTGACATCTGCGGTTGCCGGATCCAGCAAAGATTTATGGAATAAGTCGTCTTGTAGTTCTAAGTTTAAACAGAAACGACCAGCTTTAGCAAAAGCTGGTCTGCACAAAAAGTTAAATCCGTTGTGTTTTTTCCCACAGTGTTTTTCTCACAGTGAGGAAACCCAAGTTGCACGTTTCTTTGCAGCGGGTTACAAGAGCAATATCATCCCTCTTCAGCGGTATTTTAGCAAGAAAATTTATTTTTTGCAATAAAACGTTACATTGGAGACAGATTTTTATGTTTGATCGTTCGGACTTCAGTCCTCTGTTATTGGATGCGGAGTGAAATCCTCACTACGAACCTGCCGGGGCTTGCTGCGGCCGACCCCAGACAATTCGCTCTTGCTTGTACACAACCATACCAGGCTTCGCACCCTTCGGCTTGTACACATATTTCGGTTCTGTATAAACCACCGGAACTTGTTCGCTGTGGCGGGCGCGACTGTAGTATGCAGTCATGTCTGCCGCAAATTGCAAATCGGTTTCTTCAGCAACTGTACCGGGTGTGAGGCGCAGCAAGGCGTGACTTCCGGGAATCTCTAGGGTGTGAAACCATAAATCGTAGTCGTTGGCTGTACGAAAGGTGAGTTGGTCGTTTTGGCGGTTGTTGCGCCCGATTAATAGTTCAAAGCCGCTGGGGGTTTGGTAGCGGTGAAATTCGATCGCAGCATTTTTGTCACTGCCACGGTAATCTGATACAACTAGATATTTTTGCTGAATCAGTTCTTCGCGGATTTCGGCGAGGGTTTGCAAATCTTGGGTGTTGCGGTAGGCTTCTAATACCGAAAGTGCGGCTTCGACTTGTTCTAAATAGTCGATTTCTTCTTGTACTGCTGCTAACAACGGTTCTACTGCAATGCGAGCTCTTTTAAGTTTTTGGTGTTTTTTGTAAATTGCTTGAGCGTTTTGAACGGCGTTTTTTTCCACGTTTAGTGGAATAATTACTGGTTTTTCGGTTTCAAAGTCTGGGAGAGAAATTGATTTCATTCCCGGTTTCCAATGCTGCAAGTTTGCCATTAACAAGTCGGCTTGGGATTTGTGAGTGTCTGCATCTGCTGATTGCTGCAAGCGTTCTTTAAATGTGTTGGCTTTGAGGCGCAGTTTTGCTAGGACGTTGTTGAGTTTTTGGGTTAGTTGATGCCGCAGTTGGGCAAATACTTGTTGGTTGATTTCGCCTGTGTAGTAACTGTTGAGTAATTGTTGAACGGAAGAGAAGGAAGAAGGAAGAGGCAAGAAGGAAGAAGGAAGAGTGGAGTTAGATTCGTTGGCAGATTCAGCTTCTGAATAGAAGGAAGAAGGAAGAGGGGAATTAGATTTGTTTTCGGGATTTGTTTCTTTTTCGTCTGGTTTTGGCCAGTCGATGACGCTGTAGCCTTCGGGGGTAAAACTTGGTTGAAATTTGGAGTTTTCTAGACATTGCAACCAGTACAGCCAGCGATGAAATAGTTGCTGCCATTGGTGGGGATTTAGGCTGTCGGTGGATTGTTCGGGGTCGAGATTTGCCGATCGAATCATCGATACAACTAAGACTTTACTCAACCCTCGGTAATTCTTCAACAGATTGGTCTTTAATTGCCCGGGAACCAGGCTAATTCGTTCTTTCCAGCGATCGAGAGATTCGATCGCACTTGGCACTGCATCCGTCAAAGACGGGGGCAATTCGTAGGGTTGCCCGGTTTGGATGGGACGCACGCTGGACTGTTTGGCGCTGACTTGGTGGGCGCAGGTGACAACGAGATTGTCTTCGGCGGTGAGGATAACATTGCTGTACTTACCCATGATTTCGGCGTAGAGATGCCAGAGGGCGTGTTCGCCGGGGCGTTTGGCGAATTGCAAGTCGATGACTCTTTCCCAAGGGGACACGGGGGCGATGGAAACTAAGGCTAAACCGCTGAGTTGGTGTCGCAGTTGTTCGCTGAAGGTGAAGGTGTCGGGAATTCGGGGCGGGGAGTCGCCGACGCAGATGCGGGCGGCTGCTGGATGGGATGAAATGTCTATCCAGCCGCGTTGGTTCATGGTTCGCAGGGCCAGGGACACTGTGAATCGATCGCGCTGGTAGACTTGTTCTAAGCGCGCTGGCAGCCATTGGGTTCGCAGTTCGCTGCAAGCTGCGGTTAATGTTGTAAAGTCTACGGGTTGCACGGTGGCCTCTTTTTGCGATCGATCGAGCTATGTATTTCTATGCTGACAGATGTTGGTCGTATTTGACCGATAGTATCAAAGTTTTGTGCCAATTTTTGATAATCGGCCGATCGCAAATCCGGGCACAAGAATGTGCGATCGCATTTGGGAAAATACAGGACACAACAAATAGGTTTGTAGTAAGGACTTTAGTCCTCTCATTTTGATGCGGACTAAATTCCTCACTACGAACCTATCTTTATTTGTTCGTAGTGAGGACTTTAGTCCTCTGATTTGATGCGGACTAAAGTCTTCACTACGAACCTATTTTTATTTGTTCGTAGTGAGGACTTTAGTCCTCTGATTTGATGCGGACTAAAGTCCTCACTACGAACCTATCTTTATTTTCAAAATTTCATGCAATAAGTCTAAGATTTTAGACCGAGATCCCGCAGCATTTCTAAATGTTTGTGCAGGGGTGCGATCGTATTAGCTGCGATCGCCCCGCTAGCAGCAACAGCGGGCAAACCGATACCCGGAAAAGTCGAATCTCCGCAGCAAAACAGACCCGCCAAAGGAGTTCCCGGCCCTGGAAACAAGCCTGTACCGGCGCGAATTCCCGGCCCGTAGGAACCCCGATTCCTCCGCAAAAACCGTTCGTGGGTTAGCGGTGTTCCAACTAATGTGACTTCGCAGCGCGATCGAATATCGGGGATAATCCTCTCTAATGCTTCCCACATCACCTCGGCGCGCGCTTGCTTTTGCTGTTTGTATTCTTCGCTGGCGCGATCGAGCTTTTGCCATAAATCGTAGGGCTCATTTCCGGGCGTGTAGGCGTGAATGACGTGTTTCCCGTCCGGTGCGAGGTGGGGGTCGAGGAGGGAGGGAATCGAGACCAGGACGACGTTTTGAGGCGCGGAAACTCCCAGATCCCAGTCCTTGACGAAGATATAGTGACAGGCTAAGTCCGATCGCACTTCCGCAGCATCAATTCCCAGATCCAAGTGCATAAAACTATCGCATTCGGGAGTCGCCTGTCGCTGTTGGCGAAACCGTTTGGGGATAGAGTTTTCCGGCAAAAGTTTCAGCGTATCCCAAACCGAGGCGTTGGAAACGACGGCTTTGTGCGATCGAATAATTTTACCCGATCGCAGCCGCACACCCGCCGCCCGGTTATTTTCCACCAAAACCTCTGCAACGTGGGAATTTAGCAGCAACTGCCCTCCGTGGCGCTCTAAACCGCGTACCAGGGCATCAACAAGGGCTCCACTACCGCCGATCGGATAATCCAAAACGGCATTGGGGCGATACCAGTCGGCGAACATGAAAGCGACTTCGGCTGCGATCGTGCCGTCAGCGGGAAGTCCAGACAGCAGGAAACACAACAGGTTCAGCCAATTTTTCACAAACGGATCTTTGACATTTGCGTCCATAATCCGGCTGAAAGGGCCTGCAAGGGCGATCGCATCTCCAGCACTTTGCAGGAAAGCCGGTGCAAATTTGCCGAGGGTAAACGCAGCGCCCCAATCGAAGCGCAAAGCCAGTGAGGGTAAGGCTGTGGCAGCTTTGGCGTAGGGTTCCATCACTCGCTGGAGTTTTTGCCATTCGGCTGCTGCTTCGCTTCCGCGCAGTTTGAAAAGCACTTCACCAAATTGACTCGCGCCTACGGATGTGTCGAAATCGCCTTCGGGCAAACAGCAACCCCAAGTATCGTAAGTGATGCAGGGAAGTTTTTCGCCGATCGCATCGAGAACTTGTCGCAGCGGATTCGCAGAGGGGCTGTAGGATAATCCTGAGTACAAAGACGGCCCGGAATCGAAGGTAAATCCGTCCCGTTTGAACCCGTGGGCTGCCCCGCCCGCGATCGAATGACTTTCGCAGACAATCACGTCAAAGCCATAACTGGCAAGCATTGCACCGCAACTCAACCCACCGATACCGCTACCGATGATAATGATTTCTGTGTCTGTCGGGGCGATCGTCACCATGTTGTTCTCCGCTACCTACATCCCCTAATATTATTACAAACCCCTCTCTTTCCCTCTCCCTCTGCGCCCTCTGCGGCCTCTGCGGTTCATTACCTCAAAAAAATCCAATAGAAAACGAACCTTCCTATATTATTGTTAGTTAAATGGAAAACATATCAATTCTAGAACAAGCCGCCATATCCAATCCTAAACCATCTTCCACCGCCGTAGTCGCAGCCCTCTTAGAAGCGGAGAAAAACGCCAAAAAAACTAAAACTCGCTATTCCTTCGAGCAACTAACCGGTAATTGGCGCTTGTGCTTTATCACGGGCACGAAAAAGACTCGACAAAAAGCGGGAATTGTGTTAGGCGCCGGACGTTACATCCCCGAATGGGTGGCGAAAATTCAAATTGCTTACTCAGTTGAACCTGTTGCTGAAGGCGAAAAGCCTAGTGAAACGGGCAGAGTGGAGAATTCAGTGCTCGTTGGGGCGATCGAATTAACTCTTTCCGGGCCGACCAAGTTTTTGGGTAATCAGAATATTTTAGCATTTGATTTTACCAGAATTAGGGTGAAATTGTTGGGTAAAACCCTGTATCAAGGATTTATTCGCGGCGGTGAAGCGCGGGAGGCGGAATTTTTTAGCTTGAGTGTGGGGAAGCAGGCATTTTTTGCATATTTTCTGGTAGAAGATGGGATAATTGCTGCGAGGGGAAGGGGTGGCGGATTGGCTTTGTGGGGGAGAGTTTCAACAGTTGACAGTTGATAGTTGACAGTTGACAGTTGACAGTTTGAGATCGACCTCTACCTAGAACTCCGAGGAATGAAACAGTGAATAATTTTGTTTTATTTCCCCCTCGAAGGAGGAGGATTTAAACCCATTATTCTTGGTGAACTGTGACTTATTCATTGGTTTTGTTGACTTCTTTGATATTCTCCAAAATACTAGCTTCCAGCGTGCGATCGCCTATTTGTCGCGCAATTGCCAAAGCTTGGTTATAGTATTTCAAAGCTTCAGGCGGCTGTCCCATAGTCTGGTATACTGAACCAATACTATCCAAAATATCAGCTTCCTCAGAGCGATCGCCGACTTCTCGGGCGATCGGCAAAGCTTGGTTAAAGTATTTCAAAGCTTCTTCCAGCCTAGAACTAATGTAGTAATTAAGACCAATAGCATTGAGTGCTATGCCTTCAAGTTCTCTATTTTTAAGTTTTTGTGCAGTGGCTAAAATTTGCTGCCATATTTCGATCGCCTGTTGGTATTTTTCTTGCTTTTGCAGTCGATCTGCTTCCTCTATCAGTTTCAGAAGTTCTTCACTCTGTGCATCTTGACTTTGTGCCCAACTAGGTTGCACCATCACCGGCACAGTCAGAGGACTCAAACACGCACTCAAAACAAAAATAATGCTGAGAATTTGTTTCATATTTTTTATAATTCACGACCGACAGCGACAGATCTCAACCTATCGCCGTCGCTATAAACAACCAATTCGCCTAATGACTACTGACATAATGAATAATAACGCAATACAGTTCAGATAAGAGATTATATAGCCTTTATGAGAAAGGTGAGGTACGTAGTTGGGCTTCAGCCCTCTTAGTCTAACGGCTATAGAAGCTGTCAGTCATACCTCATATCTTTGAGAAAGGCTATAACAGGGAAAATCAATCACAAATAGACACTCTTGTTTGCTTCGTTCCTCTCTTCGGACAATCTTAACTGAACCGTATTGAATAATAACGTTAGCGATCGGGAACAGCACAACTGTCAACTGTCAACTGTCAACTGTCAACTGACAACTGTCAACTGTCAACTGTCAACTGTCAACTGACTACTGACTAATCAGCAAAGCTGCGGGAAAGTAGCTGAGAGCATCACCAATGGCCAGCTTACCGTTACTTTCAACAGGCTGATTGGTAATCGCATCCTTCCAAACCGACGGCATTTGCTCCGACAATTCCAGATTAGTATCTTTCCAGACTTGTTTGCCGATCGGCATTTCTTCCGGTTTCACAATTCCCGTCAAGTATCGAGGAGCGATCGCAATAACAGTAGTATCTTCAAATCTGCGAGCAAAAGCAATCACGTTATCTTTAAAAGTGCCAACTGCGTGCAGTGGTTGATAATCGCCAGATTGAAAAACTTGCAAGTATTTTTTTCTAGCTTCTAGGACTCTTGCCGTCAAAAACAACTTAATTCTAGCATCTTCCCGCGTCGCAATCAAATCTTCAACCAGTTGCAAAATATCCGTCTCAGCTTGCTGTTTAATTTCCCGCAAAACCTCGATTCGGCGATCGAAATCCACTGGACGGCGGTTGTCCGGATCGACGTGGCTTAAATCCCAAAATTCCGTGCCTTGATAAATGTCGGGAACCCCAGGTGCCGTAATTTTTAGCAGCGTTTGAGATAAAGAATTGAAAATTCCGTAATCAGCTACTTTTTTCCAGAAAGGTAGAAATTTCTTGAAAAACTGATTTTGTTCTGAAGGTTCGAGAACGCTATCGATAAAGGTCATAAACCCAGTTTCGTAGTCGTTGTCAGGTCTCAGCCAAGCTGTATAAACTTTGGCTTCGCGGACAGCTTTGATCGCATAATCTTTGACGCGAGTAACATAATCAGTGTTTTCAATTTCCTCAAATGGAAAACTGCCAAGCAGAGTTTGGTACAAGAAGTATTCGTCATTGGTATCGGGAACCATGCGATTGACAAAGTTAACTTTCTTAGATGAGTTTACCTCTCTCCAAGACCTGACTTGCTGTTCCCATTCCTCAGGAATTTCTGACAAAACATTAAGTCTCGCTCGCACATCTTCGCCGCGTTTGGTATCGTGGGTAGCTGTAGCATTCATTTTGTGCGGCCAAGCTACTTGCTGCTGCTTGTTGAACTCGTGAAAATCCGCCAGCGAAACGCCGAAGTGACTGGGGTTTCCTCCGACTTCGTTGAGGGATAAAAAGCGATAGTAGACGTATAGCAACGTGTCTTCAACGCCTTTGGCCATCAGGGGGCTTGTCAACTGCTGGAGTTTCATGACAAAGTGCCTGCGCTCCTCTTTTTGTTCGGTTGTGAGGGTTTCTTCTTCTTCCAGCAACAGCAGCGTTTCGATAAATTTCAGTTCTTTGAGGAGTCGCGGTACTAATTCTTTGGCGTGGGCGATCGCATATTTGACGTAAATGCGATCGGACTCTCGCAAACCGTCTTGATTAATGTAAGTTCTGTACACTGGAAAAATCGTCAAAACCGCAGCCAGCGCTTTTTCCAAACCCGGACGAGTAAAGTCATTTCCCTGTCGGGATTGACCGGAAATATTCTTCAAAAGCTGAGCCAGATTGTCTACATCTCCCGCCAAATTTTTCTCAACAATCAGCCCTTTTTTATCTAAAAACAACTGTTCGTAAGGAACATTTAATCGAGTAAATCTCTGATAGATTTCGCTAAATTGCTGTTCGCGATCGCACCGACAAAAAACGCCGTTTACGTAGTTCAAAAAGTCGTATCCACTGGTTCCCTCAATCGGCCAATAGGACGGCAAATCTTCCTCGTGTTCCAGAATCTTTTCCACAGTAATGTAAGTGTCTCCAACTCTCTCGCGGAGCCGTTTCAAATATTCTGTGGGGTCGTACAGTCCGTCGATGTGGTCGATTCTCAATCCGGTAAACTTTCCCTCGTCCACCATGTCGAATATCAGAGCGTGGTTTTTATGGAAAACTTTAATCTCTTCAACTTTTACCGAAATCAGTTCGTTGACAGTAAAAAACCTGCGGTAGTTGATTTCTTCGGCACCCACTTTCCAGAAAGAGAGACGATAAAATTGCTCCGAGAGTAAACTATCTAACAAATTAAAGCTTTCTGGATTGCCTTTTTCTCCGTTAAAGAAATTGATATTTTCATCGATAAATTCCTGGACGATGGGATTTTGATTGTAGAGTTCCCACAGCAGCCCTTTGACAAAAGCTATCTGATCGTATCTGGCTTTACCTTTAGCTTCAGAAGGTGTATTCTTAATTAGATAAAGAATTCCCAAAAACTTGATAAAATCTGGATGGCGCCTGCCTAATTCCCTGCCTAAATGCCCCAAATTATGACCGATAAAACTAGCATAAGATTCAATTTTTACAGGCAATTGTAAGCTGTAGTAATTGATAGTTAGCCCAATTTCGCTGTATTTGAGTTGAATCTCGCCATTTTCCAGACACTCGCCATAAAAATTGCCCAGCAGCGGAGCCAGCACTCGACCTCTGAGATGTTCGTAAGCGTGATTCCATTCAATATCGAAGTAATCGAAATAGTCGGAATCCGGCCCGTGTTCTAATACGTCTAACAGCAACAAATTTTGAGTGTCGTAAGCCATGTGGTTCGGAACAATATCTTGCAGCCATCCCATGTTCAGTTTCTTGATTTCGTAGGTGAGGGCTTCAAAGTTTTCTGATGTTCCCAATTCAGGATTGATTTGATTTGAGTCAACCACATCGTATCCATGACTGCTGCCTTTTCTGGCTTTGAATATCGGTGAGGCGTAAAGGTCGGTAATTCCTAATTCTTCGAGATAGCTGAGGATTTGTTTGGCGGCTTCAAAGTTAAAACCTGCATGAAATTGAATCCGATAAGTGGTTGTGGGAATTCTCATCATCTTGATTTTACTCCTGATTGATTAGTCGATCGGGTAGTTGACAGAAATTACGCAAACAGTGGCTGGACGCGAGTTATAGCGGTTCTCTGAAAGATCGGGTACGTTGTTGGGCTTTAGCCCTCTTGGTTTAATTGGTTATATTGGTAGAGTGCAAAACTATGCGGTTTAACACTCAATTCTTGCTTAGAATTGATATTTTCCGGCAAGCTAGAACCTGAACCCATCCATTTTACATCAGCAGAGTCTAAAATTTTGTGACCATTGCCTTGGGGAAGTGCGGTCGTAACAGCGACCTCTTGCTTGTTGAAGTTCAGGATGCAGAATATCTGGCTGTTATCTGTCCACCGACGAAGAAACAAGATTTTTTCTGCTTCAATACTGGAAACTTCTAGATTTTTTTTGTCGAGTTTTTTCAGGGCGGGAATTGTTCGCCGCAGTTGAATCAAATGCTGGTGCCATTCCCAGAGGATTTTGTGTTTTCCTGCTGTTGATTTTTCCCAGTTTAACTTGCACTTTTGGAAACTCTCAGGACTTTGGGGGTCTTGAAATTCGCCTCTGTCTTCAAAAGCTTTAAATTCTTGTTGCTTGTCCTTGCGAATCGCTTCAATTAAGTCAGGATCTGAGTGGGAAACAAAGTAGAAAAACGGCGCTGTTTCTCCGTACTCTTCTCCCATAAACAAGAAAGGAATGTAGGGAGAAATCAAAACTGTAGCTGCTGCAAGTTTTAGTGCTTCAAAGTCAACTATTTGCGAGAGTCTGTCTCCTAAAATCCGGTTGCCGATTTGGTCGTGGGTTTGGGAAAATACCAGAAATTTCTCGCCCGGTTCATCTTTGACAGAATTGCCGTGTTTTCGCTTTCTGTGAGGTGCATACTGGCCGGAGTAAACAAAGCTTTCTTTGAAGGATTTTTCTAGGTGTTCGCACTTGCCAAAGTCTTGGTAGTAGCGGTCATTTTCTCCGGTAAGCAAGGCGTGCAGTGCGTGGTGGAAATCGTCGCACCACTGGGCGTCTAATCCGAAACCGCCGAGTTCTTTGGGACGTACTGTGCGGACATCGTTTAAGTCACTTTCTGCGATTAAGTAAAGTTTCCTTCCGATTTCTTGGGAAATCTCGGCGGTGGCGTCGGAGAGTTCTTGCAAAAATGGTCTGGCACCTACTTCAAATATTGCTTGAATTGCATCTAATCTCAGACCATCGATGTGATAGTCTCGAAACCAGTAGAGGGCATTTTGAATAAAGTAGTTCCGCACGCCGTCGCTGTAGGCGTCGTCGAAGTTGAGGGGGTCTCCCCAAATCGAGCCGTATTTTGAGGTAAAGTAGGGGCCGAAGTCGCGGAGGTAGTTTCCTTCGGGGCCGAGGTGGTTGTAAACGACATCGAGTATTACTGAGATGCCGTGTTCGTGGCAGGCGTTGATAAGTTTTTTGAAGCCTTCGGGGCCGCCGTAGGAGTTTTGAACGGCGTAGGGATATACGCCGTCGTATCCCCAGTTTCGATCGCCGGGAAATTGGGCGACTGGCATAATTTCGATGGCGTTGATTCCCAATTCTGTGAGTTTTTTGAGTTGGGGAATTATTGCTTCAAATGTTCCGGCTTGGGTGAATGTGCCGACGTGCAGTTCGTAGATAATCATTTCCGACAGCGGCACGCCTTGCCAATTTTTGTCTTTCCAAGCAAAGGCGTTTTCATCTATTACTTGGGATGGGGTGTGGACGCCTTGGGGTTGATATTTTGAGGCTGGGTCGGGTCGGTCGGTTTTTCCTTCGAGTTGGTAGGTGTAAAGGGTTCCGGGTGCGATGTCTGTAGCTGTGGTTTGCCAATAACCTTCTGCGGATTGTTGCATGGGTATCTGGCGTGGTTCTGGGGAAACAATTTGGACTGCTATTTGTTTGATTGTGGGCGCCCAAACTGTAAACTCACATTGGTTGTTGCCGAGGTAATTTGCTCCTATCTTCACTTTGAGTGGTTCTCCTTATAAAATAGGTTGGTTGTCCGATCGCCCTTGGGACGCAATCAAATGCTGTGTTCTTAAGGTGAGAGCGCCTGTGTAGATGGTAATATTACTTAAAATTACAAACAACTAACTCCAGACAGAGTAACGGTTAGAATTATCGCTGGGGCAAAAGTAGCGGTTCGTTATGTATAAATTAGACCATGAATCTGCACCCTTAGCGATCGCCATTCTTGGTCAACTGCAAGAGTTAATATTTCTGGTTTTTTATATAAGGTCTAAAATATATCTAAAGGTAGATAGCAAATCAGCGCGAGCGTGTATTCTATGGTTATTGCTTTTGGACGGGAAATCTGCTGCAATCTTGACTCGGCGGAGTCTCGCGAGTGGTTGGTGACAAACGGAATCGGGGGTTACGCTAGCGGGACGATCGCAAATCTCCTCACCCGCCGCTATCACGGGCTGCTGGTGGCTGCCCTCAAACCCCCGCTGGCACGGACTTTGATGCTCGCCAAGCTGGACGAGACGGCCGTGTATGCCGATCGCGCCTACCCGCTTTATACCAACCGCTGGGCCGACAGTACGATCGAGCCCCACGGCTACAACTGCATCGAAAGCTTCCACCTCGAAGGTACGACGCCTGTGTGGAGGTATGCCCTCGCCGACGCTATCCTCGAAAAGCGGATTTGGATGCAGCAAGGTGCTAACACAACATATATTCAATACCGCTTGCACCGCGCCTCACAACCGATCGCGATCGCAGTCAAAGCCCTAGTCAACCACCGCGACTACCACCACATGACAAGTGCGGGCGACTGGCCTGTGAGTCTGGAAACTTTGACACAAGGGGTTTGCGTGACGGCTTTTGACGGAGCCGCACCCCTGTACCTGCTGACAGATGCTACTCCAGAGGCTAAATTTCGAGTTTCTACGCCCTTATACAATTGGCACTACGGATTTAATTTGGCAGCCGAACAGCGGCGCGGATTGGACTGCTGCGAGGATCACTTGCACGCGGCGACTTTTCACTTTGCGATCGCACCGGGAAATTCTCTCACATTGATAGCCAGCACCGACAAAAATCCCGAACTCAACGGCGGTACAGCTTTAGAAGTGCGCCACACTTATGACCAACAACTGCTGCAAAAATGGTCAAAAATCAGCGAATCTCCAGACTGGATTAATCACTTAGTGCTAGCAGCCGACCAATTTATCGTCAACCGCCCGCTACCAAAGGAACCCGAGGGTAAAACGATTATCGCCGGATATCCCTGGTTCAGCGACTGGGGGCGCGATACGACGATCGCCCTGCCCGGCCTCACAATCTGTACCGGGCGGTGGGAAATTGCCCGATCGATTTTGCGAACATTTGCACGGTATGTCGATCGCGGAATGCTGCCAAACCGCTTCCCCGATGCCGGGGGCGCTCCGGAATACAACACCGCAGACGCGACGCTGTGGTACTTTGAGGCTGTTCGCGCTTACTGCGACTGCACCGGAGACGACGAACTTTTGAGCGAACTCTGGCCGACACTATGTGAGATTGTCGATTGGCACGTAAACGGAACTCGGTATAACATCCGCGTCGATCCTGACGACGGTTTAGTCTACGCGGGGGAAAGCGGCGTGCAACTGACTTGGATGGACGCGAAAATCGGCGATTGGGTGGTGACTCCTCGGATTGGTAAGCCGATCGAACTTAGCGCGCTTTGGTACAATGCCGTGCAAGCTATGGCAAGTTTTGCTCGAAAACTGGGCAAGCCTCACAATGAATATCAGCAGTTGGGCGATCGTACCGCCACCGGATTCGATCGCTTCTGGAACGACTCAACCAGTTACTGCTACGACGTTCTCGACGGCCCCGACGGACACGACATTTCCCTGCGGCCCAACCAAATATTCGCCGTTTCCCTGCCCCTGGACTCGATTCCTGGGTACGAGGGCAAGCGCCAGGAAACCCGTTATACACCGTTACTCACGCCCGTACAGCGCCGCGCCGTCGTGGACGCCTGCGCTCAGGGGCTGCTCACTTCCCACGGCCTGCGGAGCCTATCCCCACAACACCCGCAGTATCGCGGCGCCTATGAGGGCGACCAATTGCAGCGCGACAGCGCCTATCACCAAGGCACAGCTTGGGGCTGGCTGATCGGCCCGTTTGTCTTGGCGCACTTGCACGTATACAAAGACCCAGCACAAGCTCTCCAATTCCTGGAACCGATGGCACATCATATAACTGCTGGCGGAGTTGGCAGTCTCGGCGAAATTTTTGAGGGCGACGCCCCCCACTCGCCCCGAGGCTGCACGGCTCAAGCTTGGACTGTGGCCGAGGTGCTGCGGGCTTGGTTGGCAATTGACAGTTGACAGTTGACAGTTGACAGTTGACAGTTGACAGTTGACAGTTAAATAGTAGCCAAATCAAACCGTTTCTCGATCGCGGGGTCAGGGATCTATAGTTGTTAATAGTGATAAGTAGGTTGGGTAGAACTGAGATCTTGCACCGTTGACAGTTAAATAGGGCTTGCTGAATAAAAGTAGAAAGCTTGCCAGATAAGGGGTTTAAGCTTTTTTTGCTTAAAAAAGTGCAAGTTATAGGATTATAGAGGCTCAAAACCCTTGCAATGAAAGTTATTAGTTTCTGGCTTGCATTTGGGAATTTAGCAATAAACCTACTATTTTTTAAGCTGTGTAGCCTCGTTTTTCCACTACGTACACTTTTTCAGCAAGCCCTAAATAGTAGCCAAATCAAACCGTTTCTCGATCGCGGGGTCAGGGATCTATAGTTGTTAATAGTGATAAGTAGGTTGGGTAGAACTGAGATCTTGCACCCCTTTTGCTGACAATCATGCAAGATGTGAGGTACAACGAAGTGAACCTACGCTTCGCTGGATCCAACCTGAAAATTATTGGTTTAACAGTGGACAATACTGTCAACTGTCAACTGTCAACTGTCAACTGTTTTATCGGAGGTTTATGGCATTATTATTAGCGGGCGATATTGGCGGAACTAAGACAATTTTGCGCTTGGTAGAAAGGACTGCTGATGGTGCAATGAATGCTCTTTACGAGTTTCGCTATCCGAGCGGGGAATTTCCCGATTTAGTGCCGATAGTTCAACAGTTTTTGACGGAAGCTGCTACTAAACTCGATTTGGCAGTGGAGCCTGAAAAAGCTTGTTTTGCGATCGCAGGCCCAGTAGTCAACAACAGCGCCAAACTGACAAATTTGCCTTGGCTGCTGGATGCAAAGCGTCTGGAAGAAGAATTAGGAATCTCCCGTGTTAGTTTGATTAATGATTTTGTAGCGGTTGGTTACGGCGTGTGTGGTTTGGAAGCTACAGATATACACACCTTGCAAGTAGGAAAACCGAGCCAGCACGATCCAATTGCTGTGATTGGTGCGGGTACAGGTTTGGGACATTGTTTTGCAATTCCCGAAGCAAATGGGATCAGGGTTTTTTCTTCGGAAGGGGGACACGGTGACTTTGCTCCTCGCTCGGAGTTGGAGTTTGAATTGCTAAAATATTTGTTAGCAAAACATAACATTCAAAGAATATCGATCGAGCGTGTAGTTTCGGGACAAGGGATTGTCTCAATTTACCAGTTTTTGCGCGATCGCAAGTTTGCTCCTGAATCAGCCGAAGTGGGGGAAGCGATCGCTCAATGGGAGTCGGAAATCGGTAAAACCGAGAAAACAGTCGATCCGGGGGCGATAATTGCGGCGGCTGCACTCCAAAAGTGCGATCGGCTTTCGGAACAAACAATGCAAATGTTTGTAGAAGCTTACGGTGCGGTGGCCGGAAATATGGCTGTTTCACTTCTACCTTACGGCGGTTTGTACGTAGCCGGCGGCATCGCTGCGAAGATTTTGCCACTGATTCTAGAAGGCAGTTTTATGCGAGCTTTTACGCACAAAGGTCGGATGGATTCGCTATTAGAAATGATACCAGTTCGCCTGGTTTTGAATGGCAATGTCGGGTTAATTGGAGCGGCGGTTTGTGCGGCAGGTCTTTAGGGGATTGAATCTGAGGAAGTTGTTAAAATTAGGGGCGGGCTAGAAGCCCACCCCACAAGATTTTTTGTGGCACAGGCATCTTGCCTGTGAAAGTGCTTGTGGCACAGGCATCTTGCCTGTGACAAATAGGGGCGGGCTAGAAGCCCACCCCACAAGATTTTTTGTGGCACAGGCATCTTGCCTGTGAAAGTGCTTGTGGCACAGGCATCTTGCCTGTGACAAATAAAAGGACAGACACTAACCTTCAGATATTTGACAGAAAAAAGGATATTCGTCTGGAGTCAAACAAAGACCAGCTTTGACAGGATTTTGCCTGATATATTCCCAAAAACCATCAAATTCTCCTTCATCTCTGACTATTCGGTCATGTCGCTCATCTTGCCAGACAGTACCGATATGCTTCATCACCTTCGGAATTTGCTTAGAACTGTAGCTTTTCATACTGTGCATAATGCTGCTGAGCGACCAAAATTTATCCTTCGACTTTGGCAAAGGCTGAATTAACATATGCACATGATCTGGCATTACAACCAAGCAAAACACCTCATACCTTTTTTTGTCAAAAAAGTTGCAAGCATTAAAAACTACTTGTTGAGCTGCCGGAGTCAATTCTAGCTTTTCCCAAGTATTAAAAGTAATGAAATAGACCGATCCATCTAACTCCCAATGAGGTAAATTCCTATAAGTAATTTTCAACTTTGGTTCCACCAAAGATTGATACTTGTTGGTGGGGTGGGCATCTTGCCCGCCCAGCCTAGAAACCGACTTCATCACAGATTGATACTTGTTGCTGGGATGGGCATCTTGCCCGCCCAACTGCTGATTGCTTCCCTGACTCAAATTTCTATGAATCATACTACTACTTCGTACAATCACAACTTAATATAAAATAGCTTTAACCAGGGAAGAGGTCAATACCACATCTTGCCTGTGACAAAGATTGGGGCGGGCTAGAAGCCCACCCCACAAGATTTTTTGTGGCACAGGCATCTTGCCTGTGACAAAGATTGGGGCGGGCTAGAAGCCCACCCCACAAGATTT
>NZ_JAEQDD010000100.1:40025-70129 GCF_020737885.1 Microcoleus sp. PH2017_34_RAT_O_A
CACAAGATTTTTTGTGGCACAGGCATCTTGCCTGTGACGGGCTAGAAGCCCACCCCACAAGATTTTTTGTGGCACAGGCATCTTGCCTGTGACAAATATCAACACCTTTCTCCTACCTCACCTTAAAAATCTTCTGCGCCGCACTTTCAGACACCGGCATCACCGACAAGCGATTACCTTTCCTCACCACCAAAATCTCATCAGCAGTAAACTTTGCTTTCAGTTCATCCAAAGATATTAACTTAGTAAACTCTTCAACAAACTCAACTTTCACAGTCTGCCACCGAGGCGCATCAAGCTGCGATTTAGCATCATAATACTCGCTATTCACATCAAACTGAGTCGGGTCAGCAATCCCAGTTTCAACCACGCGCGCCAACCCAACAATGCCCGGAATTTTAGTATTAGAATGGTAAAAAAATACTAAATCACCCAAACTCATTTGCCGCATAAAATTGCGCGCTTGATAGTTACGAACGCCATCCCAAATCGAAAATTTGTCACGCCGCAAGTCCGCAATACTATAAACATCCGGTTCCGACTTCATCAGCCAATAATTCATACAATCCCTTCGCTTTGGTTAGCCAAAGATTGTTGAATATTGTCTAAACACTGCTGCATAGCTTTTTGCATAAAAACCTGAACCAACAACAACCCAACCGGATAAAATACCGGAGAAGTCAGCATAAAGTAAAACTCCCAATCAATCCGAGTCCCCTTTTCTGTAGTAGTAAACTTCCAATCTCCGCCACCAGACTCAATCAGTAGAGAAATCGGAAACTTAAACCCTCTAACCAATCGGTAAGTTTGTCTTTCTGGCTTTTTAAAAGTAATTATTTCTTCATCAATCACCGATCCATCGGAATGTTTTATCTGACGCACACCGCCTTCACGCATTTCTCCACCATCAGCCATTTCAGCTTTAATAATTGCTGGAATTAAACCAAATCCGCGAAATGATTTTGGCACATTCGATAGTGATGCCACAAAATCAAAGACTACTTCCGGTGATGCAGGAATTTCTACTAAGGCGTTGGTTTTAACTAACATTTAATCCTCAAATTTTTGGCATTAACTAAGTGCAGATTTCTAATTGTATAGCGGTTCTCACAAAGATGAGGTACGTTGTTGGGCTTTAGCCCTTCTTGGTTTAAACTGTCAAGTGTCAACTGTCAACTGTGAAAGGTGCGTCGCTGTGAGATTTTTCACTTTTTCGAGCAGATGATTCATGGTGACGCACCCTACGTTATTAACTTTTTAACTGTCAACTGTCAACTGCTATAAAATATCTTTCCGTTTCTGCAACCACAGAGTCAACATCAAATATACGAAAATATGCACGCACAAAATCCCCCAATTTAAACTCAGATTGTGCCACGTCGGATCGTAAACAGGAGTAGGCTCAAACGGCTGAGGAAGTGTACTCCCGTCCGGCAAAGTCGTAGGCGCGGGAACCATCGCGTTTACATTAACTAAAGAGCCGTAAGCGCCCACAGACCAACGACTTAACATCAACCAAGAAAACTTGCTCGCCACACCTTCCATCCTAAACAAAACTCCCGAGAAAATAATCTGAGGTAGCAATATTAGAGGTAAAGCACTGTTAGCTTGAGAGCCATTTTTGACGATCGCCGAAACCAGCAATCCGAGACTGATGCAGCTCATTAAAGTTAGAAAAGTGGTAATAGCTGCTCCCACCGGCCAGGAAATCAAACTCGGTTCGGGGGATTTGAAAGCAATCAGAATCACTCCTACCATCAACAGCGTTTGCAATACTGCTAACCCGGAAAGTATGAAAACCTTGGAACCCAAATAAGCAAATAATCCTAAATTAACCAAACGTTCCCGCAGATAAATAGCAGATTCCTTGACAATTTCTTGCAGGGAAGTTGCCAGACCCACCCAAATAGCCGCGCAGGTAAACACAAACAAAACTCGCATCGCTAAAGGTGCTAAAGTTGGCTCCGGCGCGCCAATTAACGGGTCTTTATCCCTGACGGCAAGCCGCAGCAAACTAATCCCGATCGGCGCAGTCAAAAGAGCTAAACTTAAGTTAACTAAGTCGCGGGAAATTAGTTGAAAATAGCGCTGAGATAGCAAAACAAGTTGTTTGATAAAAGATAGAGATTTGGGCTTGGGAGGTGCAGCGGGCGTTTTTCCACTAGCGTTGCCGGTGCTGAAGTGGTTAACAATATAGCGCTGATAGTAGGGAGATTTTAGAAATTTTTCTGCCCAACTTTGAACGTTAGTTTCTGACGTTTCTAATTCGTTGTAAATATCGGCAAAATCCCCAGTTTTGACATCGAAAAAATCGAGGGCTTCCGTGGGCGGGCCGAAGTAACAAAGCCGTCCGCCGCGGCCCATAAACACAATGCGATCGCACATCGTGATATTTGCCGTCGCGTGAGTCACCAGAATCACCGTCCGGCCTTGACTTGCCAACTTTCGCAACAGTTGCATCATCTTCTTGTCCAAACCCGGATCGAGCCCAGAAGTCGGTTCGTCCAAAAAGAAAAGTTTCGGATCTGCTAACAGTTCAACTCCGATGCTAACCCGTTTGCGCTGTCCGCCACTAAGCTGTTTTACAAAAGCAGTACGGCGGTGAGTCATTTCAATATCTTCTAAAGTTTTTGTGACTACTTCCTTAACATCTGTATCGGGAGGTAAGCGTAATTTAGCGGCATAACTCAACACTTCTTCTACTGTCAAATCTGCGTGAATAATATCATCTTGAGGCACGTAACCAATTTGATTGCGATAAATATTGAAGTTTTGGCGCAGGTTGTCGCCGTTGAGAAACACAGCGCCTTGAGTAGTTTTCTCGATGCCTAAAAGCGTCCGCATTAAAGTAGATTTACCCGCGCCGCTACCGCCGACTAAAGCCACAAACTGCCCAGGTTCGATCGCCAAAGTGATACGATCCAAGCGCTTGGGAATCACCAGACTGTCAGCATCCAGGCGAATTTGACTGCCTCGGTCTTGCACCTCTAACGTATGATTGCGGTAAGTTAGAGTAAACGGGCCGATCCGAATCGCATCTCCCTCGGCCAACTGTACAGAATTCGTGATGCGCTGGCCGTTGACAAAAACGCCATTAACACTGTGATCGCGTAAAATATAATTGCCGCGACTGTCAGCGTCAATTGTCGCGTGTCGCCTCGAAACCAGTGGCGCATCTAATTGTAGCGAAGCATTTGGATCGCGGCCCAACAAAACCGATCGATTGCTGAGGGGAATTGACTGTTTGCTGGGGGGAAAGATTTGACTCGCCAGGGGATTAAAATAAGTCACCAAAACTTGATTTTTGGGATCGAGACCGATTTTAATTTCTGTACCGTTTTTGAGACAATAACCGTCGTTGGGAGTGATGCGAGTGCGATCGACAAATAAGCCATTAGTGCTCGGCTGCTGGCCGTCACCGTCGTAAATCCAGTAATTTTGGCCAATTTGGCGCAACACAGCGTGAACCCCGGAAACTGCGCGCCAGGGTTCGGGAACAACCAAATCAGCACGAGTGCGATCGCGCCCCAGTACGTGCTGCGGCTGTTTTAACTCTAACTGTATGCTTTGATCTTGACTCGTTAATACTAAATAAGGGCGATCGCTGACAGCAGTCGGTTGTCCTATATTACCTATCATATTTAAATCGCCTTTTTTGCATTCACTTTTGTCAGCATATCAAAAGTAAGGCAACAATCCACTTATTTATTTGCGAACTAATGCAAAATGTCTATACTATCGTCTTCCGCGCGCGTTACATCTATATTACTTATTCCCTATTCCCTATTCATTCTTTCCTCTTCATTTTGTCAACCGTCAACTGACAGGGCGCATCTGGGTTTTGAAGAGGGCGAAGCATGACCGCATATAAGTTATTAGTGATAATCTCATATTTTCTGCGGTCATGCTTCGCCCCTACACACGTATTTGGCAAACTCAAATGCACACAACTGACAACTGACAACTGTCAACTGACAACCGACAAACTTCGCAGCCGATTAATAGCCGCCGCCAATTCAAAGCGGCGAAACATAGCAAAATCCCCCTCAGGAAAAGAGGATAAAATATCCATCCCCTGCGCGTCAATATCTGCCATCACCAAATCGATAATTTCCGACAAAGTGCGCTTCCCGTCTATGTAGTGACCCTTTGCATAAATCATTGCCGAGGCGATCGCCCGCAACTGTCCCCTGTCCACAATTTGCTCGACAGCGCCCAAATCAATCTCCTCAGTTCCGAAAGCCAATTCATCCACATCCCGCACCTTCACCCGCACATCTCGCCGTCCCCGACTCGGATCTAAACTAGCAGGAACCGGGACTCTGTGAGTAATATCACCAAAACTTTCTCCCCCTTCAGCAGCGCGACTGGTCGAGTAAATACTTGCTATTTCTTTAGCTTTTTCCGTCACATTATATGCTGCAAAATTATCCATGGAAATCACAGTATCCGCCACATCAAAATAATCGCCGCTTCCGCCCATGACTAAAATCGTCGATACGCCATAATCTGCGTACAACTGTTTCACTTTATCGATAAACGGCGTAATCGGTTCCTTATCCTTAGCAATCAGGGCCTGCATTCTGCGATCGCGAATCATAAAATTAGTCGCCGCCGTATCCTCATCCACCAACAAAACAGGTACTAAATCCCCTTCACAAGAGGCGGCTTGCATCCCTGTCGCAAAAGATTGAGATTCTTCCCTCTTCCTTCTTCCCTCTTCCTTCTTCCTTCTTCCTTCTTCCTTCTTCCTTCTCCCAACTTCCAAAGCCTCAATAATATTAGCAGCTTGCGACGTACTGCCGCTCGCATTTGCAGTAGAAAATTGTACAGTATCTCTACCTTGCGGCAAATGATTGATAAAAGGAGAAATATCCACCGACGCCACACTTCTGCCATCTTCCGCCCGAATTTTCACCGCCGCCGGACTTGTCACCACAAATTCCCTACCATCACCCGGAATTCGGTTATAAACTCCCAACTCAATCGCCCTGAGTAAAGTTGATTTGCCGTGATAGCCACCGCCCACAATCAAACTAATCCCAGCGGGAATTCCCATACCGGAAATCAAACCGCGATTCGGACAATTAAACTCAACCTTTAACGACGACGGCGACACAAAAGCCACAGCATCATTTAACAGAGGACGGTTGTCAACACCGCTGCGGCGGGGTAAAATAGAACCGTCAGCAACAAACGCAACTAATCCGTTTTCAGCTAACTGCTGCCGCAGCCAATCAGCATCTTCTACCGTTTCAACATGAAGGCGACATTCCGCAGCATTTAAGCTAGAATATTTCAGAGCTTGGCTGACAATTCGCGGGATATCTTCGCACAGCATTTCAGCAGCTTGTCGCCCTAAAATACTGCGCCCGCCCGCCGGAAGTCCGACGGAAAATCGGATTTCAACCCCCCCTAAATCTCCCAGATCTGATGCAGTTGAGTCTAGGATAAATGCCGAAGTTCGTTCTAAAACTTCTTGTCTGAAGCGAGTCACTGCGATCGTACCGCTTTTACCGCTGCCGCGCTTGCTGCTGATGCTATATGCTGCTTTGTCAAACTGGCGAGTTAGGTAATCTCGCAGGGCTATTTCTCGACTGCGAGATTGGAAAAGTTCGCGGGGAATTCGAGCAATGTTTGGCGGAACTTTGACTCTAAATTTACTGGGAGATGCAAAGGGATCTCCCTGGACATAATCAATTATTAATGTGAATTCTGAAAAATCATATCTACCTTGAATGTCTTTGTACGCTTTGTAGCTTCGATTGTCTAGTTGCAGTAAATGCTGTCGCAGATTGTCTTTGTTAGTCATTTCTTGTAAGGAAGAAGGAAGAAGGAAGAAGGAAGAAGGAAGAGGGAAGAAGGAAGAAGGAAAGAACACCTTACATAATTACCAATTACCAATTACCAATTACCAATTACCAATTACCCATTACCAATTACCAATTACCCATTACCAATTACCAATTACCAATTACCCATTACCAATTACCAATTACCCATTACCCATTACCAATTACCAATTACCAATTACCAATTACCAATTACCCATTACCCATTACCCATTACCCATTACCCATTACCGAATTTCCAATAATTTAGCAGTAGCATTAACCACAATTTGAGCAGAACCGATGAAAAAAGGTCGATCGATATTTGCGAGTGTATCGGTAGACTGGTGGTAGTGGGGCGATCGCAAATTTGCAGTATCCGTCACCAACACAGCACCAACTCCTTTATACCAGAAAGGCGCGTGGTCACTACGCAAAACATCGGGAGTCAGCAGCCCTTTCAGAGGAACCGGCAACGTCATCACCGGTGGTAAATCAGCTTGTGGCGACTCCGCAAAAGTACCCAACAGCAGCGGATGTTCCGCATCCCCAATCACAGCAATAAACTCGCCCTTATCGGGAGAAGTCACCCCCGCTGCATCTAGAAAAGGTTGCGGTTTCAATCCTTCGGGATATCGCTGACATCCAGCCGTGCGGCAGGCATAACCGATCATATCCAGGACGATCGCACCCTGCAAATTTTTTAACCGCGCCGGGCTACCCGCGAATGCTAAACTACCTAAAAGTCCGATTTCTTCCCGGTCAAAAAATGCCACTTGCAATGTCCGAGGCGTAGGACGAGAACCCAGCAATCTTGCTACTTCTAAAACTGCCGCAACTCCTGTTGCATTGTCGTCAGCCCCAGGAGATTGTGGTACAGTATCGTAGTGTGCTGCAATTAAAATTGCACCAGCGTTTGAGTCAGTACCTTTTCTCTCGGCGAAAACGTTGATTCCGCGATCGAACTCCTGCAATTTTGGTGAAAAACCGAAGGTTTTCAGTTGTTGGGAAATGTAGTCTCTCGTAAAAGAGCGAGCTCGTTCTCCCTCGCGTTCCCCTGCTAAAGTTTCGACGTGTTTCCACAACCGGGACGAGTCAACTTGCGGCTGACTGACTGCATTTTTTTCAGCAGGAGACTGGCTTTGGAAAGTGTGGATAGTGCGATCGATCGAAACTTCCGGTACAGCCGTTTTCGGCTGCAACGAGTCAGAGCCCCAACCCACAACTGCCACCGCAACCAGAATAAATAGCGCTATCGAAATCAATTGTTTCATCAGTAAGTCTATTTTATATTTTAGGCTATTATGTTTGTGATTTTACTTGACACCATCCTTTAAAATAACCCTGTTTCCAAAAATGAAACTCAAAGTTCTTAACATTTTTTCTAGTAGCGCTATCCTCAAAGATCGTATTGTATAACTAGCTCTTAGGTACGTAGTTGCGATGAAAGCGCTCTTTTCTTTTATATATGAAAGAGCGCTTTCATCGCAACTACGTACCTGTTTCAATGTAGCCGTTGCGTAATTCCTGTTACTTGCTTCAGAAAATTCACGACGAACTCAAATACTAATTTACATTCGTAACTCACAACTCAAAACTACTTTTTCTCCCACTCTATCTCCTTATTTCCCAATATCAACCCGCTGCTGCTACCCACAGCATAAGGAATAGTTTTTGCGGAAAACTCAACAATTTGAGTTGGTTGTTGAAACCACTCCGAGTAACTGGGATTTAGTTGGTCGTACAGTGCTTTTAAAGCTTGGATTTCTGCCTCTAGCTGCGCTGCTGCTTGATTAATTTTGCGAGCTTGTGCTTGCAAGCGCTTTTCCCCGGTTTGAACGTGGTTTTCTACTTCTTTCCAGTGCTCTCCCGCCAGCAATTTATCTAGTTCACCTTGTTTGTAATTGAGTAAAGCCTGTTTTGCTTCCAGTTGCTTTTCAATAATTTTAGTCTCTCGGTCAATTTCCTGGATTTGCTGCAACCACTGCTCCCCAAAAGCAGCATTTTGCTGGTGGAACTCGGCAAGGGCCTCAGGAGTATTATTCTTGGGAAAACTGACTGTCACTCGGCACTCTGAGCGCTGTAGGCAAAGTTTTTCCCGCGTCTCTTGCAGAGTGGCAACTTCTGCTTGCAGCGCGCGGACTTCTGTTTGGAGTTCTGGGATCGTCTGACTCATTGGTTCAATTCGTGGATCTCTGCATCGATCTTAAGCTAATTGTTTATTTTTCTAACAAATCTCCGCCGCCTATGAGCGGGAATTTTCTAATTTTAGCGCGATCCCAGCCGATGTCTAGGCATAATGGCGGATAGTTTGTGGCACAATGGCCGATGACAGATCTTAAATTAAGATTAAAATTATAATTAGTTACAAAGATAAATTCTTATTTTTGAACTCTTCAATTTACTAAAGCAACATAAATTTAGGTGCTATTCTTTCTGTAATTCCTCAACATATGCTCAAAGTATTTAGATTTCTTGAGACAGGAAGACATCTTTTTAAAATCAGGAACTGGAGCAAATGAAAATTACGTATCAATTGATTTTGGTATCTTTGACTGCTGCTATTTTTGGTGTGGAATGTAGCATTAATTCAATAAAATTGTCGGCAAGTATAGGGGATATAACCGACAATCGCAGTGTGGAAGCAATTTTGCTGGAGCCTGAGAAACTTAGCTCTTTGGGAGCGTCATCTCGCCCCACTACTTCGGCAACCGCCGACTTATTTGTAGATAATTTATCCCAAAGAGAAGCTGTACATTTACCAAGCGACAACTTTATACATTCTCCGCAAAATTCCGAAAATAAACGTAGTTTTGGTCGGGAAACAATCTGTTCTTTTTTGGCTTTTATTTCTATAGTAATCTCGTTATTAATCAGGACGAACACAGCAACTATCTTATCTAAGACGAGCGGGAAATCTCACTCTGAAACAGAGAAAGAAAAGCTACCAGAAGCAAAAAAAGTGTTGCGTCAAAAAAAAGAACAAGATATCGGGGATACTATTGCCAAAATGACCCAAGATTTGCAGCAAACTGCGGAATACGCCCTCGATATTTGCGAGGGAATGAGCGTCTCGATCGTTGCTACAACTCCCGGCGGTCATATCCTGTCGTCTAACCAAGCTACCTGTCAACTTTTAGGATACTCTAAAAAAGAGTTGTTAGGCAAACAAATAGCTGGACTTTTCAAACAAACTGAATCACCGGCAGCCGGATTAGAATCAGCAACATTAACAGCCCAAGGTTCTGTCCGCAACGTCGAAAAAGTCTACCTTTCCAAACAGGGTAAAAAAATAATTGTACTGCTTTCAATTTCAACTATTCGCGACGGCAAAGGTGAAGTGAGCGGCAAGTTGTATGTAGCACAAGATATTACCGATAGCAAGCGGGCTGAAAGAGATTTGCGGCGCAGTGAAAAAAAGTTTCGGCAACTGGTAGAAACTGTTAATGCTGCTGCATTTATCTATCAGCGCCGACAGTTGCGCTATGTCAATTCTCAGACAGAAGCTTTAACTGGATATACTCGCGAAGAATTGCTAGGATTGGATTTATACGATTTTATTCATCCAGATTTTCGATCGACAGTTAAACAATGGGGTAAATCCCGCCAGCCGCGAGACAGTGCAGGCTCAAAATATGAAGTGAGAATTATCACGAAAACTGGAGAAACTCGCTGGATTGAAGCCACTGTTGATATTATCAAATTTGAGAGAAAAGCGTCAATATTAGTCACTGCTTTTGACATTAGCCATCGCAAATTAGCAGAGTTAGAACTAGAAACATCTCTTTCTTTGCTTCAAGCAACCATTGAATCTACTGCTGACGGAATTCTGGCGGTGGACGGTAGCGGAAAAGTTGTCAGCTTTAACCGCAAGTTTGCTCAAATGTGGCAGTTGCCAGATTTTCTGCTAGATTCGAGAGATAGCAACCAAATTTTGGGGTTCGGAATCAGCCAGTTAAGATACCCGGAAATCTTTCTCAACCGTGCTAAAGAATTGTCCGATATCCCCGCAGCAGAAAGTTTCGATGTCATCGAGTTTCAAGATGGCAGAATTGTCGAACGCTACTCGCTACCGCAGCATACTGGAGGCAAAATTACTGGTCGAGTGTTCAGCTTTCGGGATGTAACGGAACGCTGGCAATCTGAAGAAAAACTCCGCAAAAGTGAAGAACGCTTTCACCTGCTGACGCGGGCAACAAATGATGCAGTTTGGGATTTTAATGTGTCAAGAAATGAGTATTGGTTGAGCGAAGAGTTTGAAAAAGTTTTTGGATACAAACTCAACGAAACTCAGACGATAGATTTAGAATCATGGTGGCTGAATGTTCATGCCGAAGAACGGGAAAGAGTGAAGTCTAGCTTCAACGAAACAATGAACTCAGACGCTCAATGTTGGTCGGAGGAATACAGCTTTCGCCGCGCAGATGGGGGATATGTTTTTGTGCTCGATCGCGGTTACATTATCCGGAATGCTAGCGGCCAAGCAGTGCGGGCGATTGGCACTATGATGGATATCACTCAGCGCAGGCAAGCTGAAGAAATTATTCGCTATCAAGCTGTTTATGACCAACTCACAGGTTTACCGAACCGGATACTGTTTAACGATCGCCTGTTGGCTTCATTAAAACAAGCTAAAAAAAATGAAAAAATGCTCGCTGTGATGTTTTTAGACTTGGACAGGTTCAAAAAGATTAATGATACGCTAGGTCACGCTGCGGGCGATCGCCTGTTAGAGGGTTTTGCCGGACGCATCAGCGACACTTTGCGATCGACGGATACGGTAGCCCGCTGGGGAGGCGATGAATTTACTGTACTGCTTCCCGAAATCAATTGCTTAGAAGATGCGATTAAAACAGCTCAAAGAATACTCGACAATTTAAAACCAGCATTTAAACTAGAACAACAGGCGTTTCACATCAGTAGCAGCATCGGCATTGCCCTTTATCCCAACGACGGTGAAGATGCCGAAACTTTAGTCAAAAATGCCGATGCCGCTTTGTACCGCGCTAAGGAAAGGGGAAGAAATAATTATCAATTATACACTGCAACACTTAATCCCGAAGGCAGCCAGTTGCTAAATATAGAAAACAGGTTGCACGAGGCTCTAGAACAGGGAGAATTTGAGATTTTTTACCAGCCAAAAGTCAACATCACTACTTGGAAAATCCAGGGTATGGAAGCCCTGCTGCGCTGGAAACATCCAGAATTAGGTTTAGTTTCTCCGGCGACATTTATTCCGATCGCCGAAGAGAACGGATTAATTGTCCCTATTGGCGAATGGGTGCTGCAAACTGCCTGCACTCAAAATAAAGCTTGGCAGGATGCTTTGCAACCAGATTTGCGGGTAGCGGTCAACTTTTCGGCGCGGCAGTTTCAGCAATTTAATTTAGTGCAAATGGTGGCGAATTGTTTGGAAAGAACTGGTTTAGCACCGAAGTATTTGGAGTTAGAAATCACCGAGACTACAGCTATGCAAGATGTGGATTATACCACAAAAGTTTTGAGGGAGTTGCAGGCTATGGGAGTGCAGATTGCGCTGGACGATTTCGGTACGGGTTATTGTTCTCTAAATTATCTCAAAAAGTTTCCGTTGAATATCTTGAAAATAGACAAATCTTTTGTCAGCGAACTGACGACTGATCCGTGCGAACGGGCGATCGCAAATGCTGTAGCAACTCTGGGGCGAGATTTGAACTTGAGCGTGGTGGCTGAGGGAGTAGAAACTAAAGAGCAGTTGGATTGTTTGCGATCGCTCCACTGTCACGAAATTCAGGGTCATTATTTTAGCAAGGCGCTCTCGGCTGGGGATGCGAGCAAACTTTTGGTAAATTGTCTGTTGAGGAAAGTGAAAATTGCTTAATTGGTCATTGGTCATTCGATCGGGTGCTGACGCTGCTTTAGGTACGTAGTTGCGCTTCAGCGCTCTTTACGTAAATATAAATAAGAGCGCCCAAGCGCAACTACGTACCTTGAATGTGAGAGTAAAGAGCGATCGGGATTTGTATAAATATCAAGAAAGAGCGCCCAAGCGCAACTACGTACCTTGAATGCGAGAGTTGCTTCTAGGGATTTGTATAAATATAAATAAGAGCGCTGAAGCGCAACTACGTACCTTGAATGCGAGAGTTGCTTCTAGGACAGGAGTCAAGAGCGATCGGCATACCGCAGTTCACAGCTTAGCTGGGCTAGGGAAACGCTAATGCTGTGTCGTTGCAGATGACCGATCGACCTTGCGATCGATCGCCCGCACGACTTAAAACTTAAAATAGTGTGCAGAATAACGGACTTGTGCCAAAAGACAGACGAAAATATCGCTACCCCAACATAAACGCTTTGTCTATGCAGCCAATTCGCACATTTAACGTTTCCCCGTCTCTGCCGGCAATTCTCGAACCCCTACGCAAGCTTGCCTACAACTTGCACTGGGACTGGAACGTTGATACCAAAGACCTTTTCCGCCGGCTCGATCGAGATCTCTGGGATTCCAGCAATCAAAACCCGGTGCTGATGCTCGGAACCATTTCTCAAGAGCGACTGCAAGAAATGGCAGAAGATGAAGGCTTCATTGCTCAAATGAACCGAGCAGCCCAGCAGTTAGACGATTATCTCAAAAATCGGGCCTGGTACCGCAAACAGCGCGGCACCGATCGCCAGGAATGCTACGCTTACTTTTCGATGGAATTCGGCTTAGTGAAAGCCCTACCCATCTATTCCGGCGGTTTGGGCGTGCTCGCAGGCGACCACCTCAAATCTGCTAGCGACTTGGGCTTGCCCTTGGCTGGCGTAGGCTTGCTGTATCAAGAAGGCTATTTTTCGCAATATCTCAACGCCGATGGCTGGCAGCAAGAACGCTATCCGCTGAACGATTTCTACAATATGCCGCTGCACCTAGAACGCAATCCCGACGGTTCGGAATTGCGGATTGAGGTGGACTATCCCGGCCGCAAGGTATACGCCCGGATTTGGCGGGTACAGGTGGGCACGGTGCCCCTGTACCTAATGGATACAAATATTGAACCTAACAGCCGCTACGACCAAGATATTACCGACCAACTCTACGGCGGTGACAAAACTCTGCGGATGCACCAAGAAATCATGTTGGGCATCGGCGGAGTGAAAATGCTCAAGGCTTTGGGCTTGACAGTTACGGCTTATCACATGAATGAAGGCCACGCGGCTTTCATGGCTTTGGAACGCATACGGATGCTGATGGAGGAACATCACCTGAGTTTCTTGGAAGCGGAACAGGTGGTGATTTCGAGCAGTATGTTTACGACTCACACGCCTGTACCTGCTGGGTTTGACTTGTTCGAGCCGGATATGGTGATGCACTATCTGGGTCAGTATCCCAAGATGTTTGGCTTGTCGCAAGATGAGTTCCTGGGATTGGGCCGGGAGAATACTAAAGATTTGTCCGGGCCTCTGAATATGGCAATTTTGGCAATTAAAATGTCGAGTTTTGTCAACGGGGTGGCGGCTTTGCACGGTGTCGTGTCGCGCCCGATGTTCCAAGGGTTGTGGCCGGGTTTGCCTGAGGAAGAGGTGCCGATTACTTCGATTACGAACGGGGTTCACGCTCGCAGTTGTGTGGCGAAGTCTACTCAGGAGTTGTACGATCGCTATCTTGGCCCGGATTGGGAAATGACTCGCAAGGACGATCGACTCTGGGATCGGATGTCGTCGATTCCTGATGAGGAATTGTGGCGGAATCACGAACGCTGTCGATCGGAGTTGGTGGTGTTTGCGCGGGAGTGGCTGCAAAAGACTCTGCGCGAGCGCGGGGCGGCTCAAACGGAAATTGAACACGCTCGGGAAGCTCTCGATCCGAAGGTGCTGACGATCGGGTTTGCACGCCGTTTTGCTACTTACAAGCGGGCGACGCTGTTTTTGCGCGATGTCGATCGCATTATGCGGATCATGCGTGACAAAAACCGCCCCGTGCAGTTTGTGATTGCTGGGAAAGCTCACCCGATGGATATTCCGGGTAAGGAATTGATTCGGGATATCGTTCATTTCATCCGCGAGCACGAAACTATCAGTTCGATGGTGTTTCTGCCGAATTACGACATTAACGTGGCTCGGATGATGGTGTCCGGTTGCGATGTGTGGCTGAATACGCCGCGCCGTCCCCGTGAGGCTTCTGGTACTTCCGGGATGAAAGCTTCGATGAATGGTTTGCCAAACCTCAGCATTCTTGACGGTTGGTGGGATGAGGCGGATTATGTTCGCACTGGTTGGCCGATCGGACATGGCGAGTTTTACGAAGATACTAAGTATCAGGATGAAGTCGAGGCGAATGCTTTGTACGACTTGATGGAAAAGGAAGTTGTACCGCTGTTTTACAACCGGGATGCTGATGGTATTCCCCGCGGTTGGACGGCGAAAATGAAGGATTCTATTGCTTTGAACTGTCCTTTCTTCAATACGGCTCGGATGGTGAAGGATTACGCGCGGCGGGCTTATTTCCCCGTGAGCGATCGCTATCACACGATGACTTCTGACGGATGCGCTCCGGCTAAGGAGTTGTCTCAGTGGAAGAAGCACCTTCTCGGGAAGTGGCACGACATTAAGATTGAGGCTGTTGATATTTCCCAGGATAAGGAAGTTAAGGTCAATCAGTCGATCGCTGTTAAATCTCGAATCAATCTGATGGGATTGACACCTGCGGACGTACAAGTCGAACTTTATCAAGGTTCGGTTGATGCTAACGGCGAGATTGTTGGTGGCGTGCCAATGGTAATGGAGTATTTGGGAGAAGATCCTCACAATGCTAGCCTTTATACGGCTGACATTACTTATACTTCTAGCGGTTTGCAAGGTTTGTCGCTGCGGGTTTTGCCGAAGCACGATAATCTCAGCAGTCCTTATGAAGTTGGTGTGATTCTCTGGGCACATTAAACAGTTGACAGTTGACAGTTGACAGTTGACATTTGTGATGGTCAATGCGCGATTGTGCTATTTTTCGGGAGCATCTCAGTTTTGCATTTACAGTGCGAGCTGTCGCGAGTTCGCGACAGCTCGCACTACCATAAAAAATGCTTCTTGCAAAACTGAGATACTCCCTCAGGTTCGTAGTGAGGACTTTAGTCCGCAGGGAGCATCTCTGTTTTGCATTTAATAGTGCGAGCTTAAGAGCTCGCGTATTATACGATACGCGAGCTCTTAAGCTCGCACTATAAGAAAAAATGCTTTTTACAAAAATGAGATGCTCCCTATTCTTATTGAAGTTGGGGAATGACTATGTAGCCGGTTGCGCGATCGCCCAATACGAGATTCCGCTCGATTCCCCAGTACCACCAGTGAGCGCCTATGTAAGCGCACAGCAAGGCATCTAGCTTGTCTTCCAAGGCTTTAAGGGTAGCGATACTGGTGGGGATATCGCTCACAGGCAAGATGCCTATGCCACAGTTCACAGGCAAGATGTCTGTGCCACAAGACAGATTGAGACTTGGTTCAAGGCTCGGTAAAATATCGATAATATACTGGCAGAGTTTCATCAATTCTAATTGACGCTCTGCCAGTTTTCCTTTTTTGTATTTGATGATTCTATCTAATTTAAATAAGTTGATTGTGGCTGGATGGGGAAAGACTTCTATTTGATATCTGCCTAGTTTCTTAGCTTCAATAGTTGGTGAGTGGACAAATCCTCGGGCTTCTAAACAAAGGCCAAATTCGACTGTTTTTTGGGCGAAGGGGCGAGAAAGATTGGCGGGATAGCAGCCTGCGTGGTAGCGCCCGAAGTGTTTGTGGGTGAGTTTGTCAGCGTCGCGCATTCCCGTTGGATTGGTGATGATTGTGGGAGCGTCTACGGCGATGATGGCTGGTTCGGTTGGGGAGATTTGGCGATCGATCCAGGTGAGGATGTCGTTGAGGGATTGTTGGCGATCGCACTCGATGAATTGCAATCGATTGTTTTCCCAATTCAAACAGCACAAACCGCTTGCTCCTGAACTCCAACCTAAGTCTATGCCGATAAATTTCATACTTGTTTAAATTAGTCCTGGACGCGCGCTGAGATTAGAAACCCGGTTTCCTCGTATATTTCTCGTTCCTGTCCGCAAAATCTCGTAGAAACCGGGTTTCTTACCCCCATGTGTCAGCCGTGATAATTATACATAAAAATCTAGCTGCGGATTAGGATACGGCAGTGCCGCTTTCCTACAGATGCTTGTGTGCGAGAGATAATTGCACCATCAAAAATATGATACAATGATAGATATAAAATTGGATAGGAGAAATATAGTATGTTGGCAGAAACAGAAAAACGCTACTATACTCCAGAGGAATATTTAGCTTTAGACGAAGCTGCGGAATACAAAAGCGAATATCTAGATGGAGAAATATTACCGATGACTGGTGGAACAGCTAATCACAATAAAATTGCGCTGAATTTTTGCCGCATATTTCCCTTGACTGTAAGCGGGCAAAATTACGAGATTTTTATCAATGATATGCGGTTGTGGATACCGCGTTATCGTCTGTACACTTATCCAGATGTGATGGTGATTCAGGGTGAACCGGTTTATCAGGGAACTAACACCACGACTGTGACAAATCCCTTGCTAATTGTTGAGGTTTTGTCGAAATCTACTAAAGATTATGACAGAGGGGAGAAGTTTCTTTATTATCGATCGATTCCTGAACTTCGGGAATATATTTTAATTGACCAATACAAATATCATGTCGAACAATTGACTAAGACTGCTGATGATAAATGGCTATTTACTGAGTATGAGTCAGAAGATTCTGTATTAGCAATGGACTCGGTTGAGTTCCAAATTAGCTTGACGGATATTTACGATCGCATAAATTTTGAAGTCGCAGCAGAATAGACTTGTTGCACAATCGTTTTGCAGCAAGGACTTCAGCCATCGATCTGCTGAATTCGGGCGATCGCACAAACTGCACTTAATTTTTCTCCGGCTTTTCATCGGATGGCGGGGGCTGTTTTTGTTTTTGACGTTCTCTCACAGCTTGTTCTAAAAGGAATGCTGATAAGCCGCTGATTGAGCGCCGTTCTTCATCTGCCCACTCTTGGAGTAGGTCGTAAATTCCTTCTGCTATTGAGGTTGATACACGTTTAGCCATTAGAAATTCAGTATTTTTTTATTGGCGTTGCTTAATCAGGGTATGAAAAAAATAAGTTAAAAATCCCCAAGCTTTGTCGATACTGGTTTCTATGACTGGCATATTTAGCCTTTCATACCGTTAGACGATTCTGTCGAATATGCAGCATTATGCTGCTTTTGCACAGCACTATGCGCCCGATCGCGCATGAATCAGCAATAAAAAACTTCAGTCCTCAGTTTGTTTGAGAGAGCGATCGATCGCCCAAACTCAACTTAACTCTTCTCCTGCTTCTCATCCGATGGCGGGGGCTGTTGTTTCATTTCCTTTTGACGTTCTCTGGCTGCTTGCTCCAAAATGAATGCTGACAAGCTGCTGACTGAACGGCGTTCTTGACTTGCCCACTCTTCAAGGATGTCATAGATTCCATCGGCTAAATAGGTCGCTAAGCGTTTGGTCATAAGATATTCACTATTTTTTAGTTTAAACCGATCGCAATTGTGCTGTATCTAGACCACTTTGTCGAATATAGCTCATTTAAAGCATTTATATGTGCTATATCCATGCTATAATCTCAACAAGTCAAAAGCCAGCGTCATCCCTAGGAAAGTTCGTCGCTGGCTTATGGCCCCTAATAAACAAGGAGGCAATCTCTATGGTACGACCTGAAAGCGACGAGAGTGAATATACTCGCGGCTATCAACAAGCTTTGGATGACTTTAGCGTGACGCAACTGCTGTCGCGCATCCGCAGCTACTAGGATGAGGATTTCGAGGCCGATCGCGCGTGTATGACTCAGCCAGAGCTCGAAAGCTTGGCGGTGTTTCTGATTCTGCGCGTCGGGGCGAATTTGAACGGAAGTGCGTAGGCGCAAGCCGGGGCGTAGCCATCGCCCGTTATCTCAACTCTCTCAGAAAAGCCAATTCTCCGACAATTGCCGATCGTCCCGCGATCGAACTCAACTTAAATTCGCGAGGGAAAACACCGGAAGAGTCAAAGGAGGGCGATCGGCTATCATAATACCTAGATACTGTAAAAAAACGATGGCTGCCAAAGACCGATTTCATGATGCTGTTAAACAAGCTCTCTTGAAGGAGCAGTGGGTAATTACGGCAGATCCGCTGATCCTCAAGATAGATAAGGTGAAGTTTGAGATTGATTTAGCAGCAGAAAAAGTCTTTGCCGCTGAAAAGGCTGGACAAAAGATTGCTGTTGAAATCAAAAGTTTTTTGAATCCATCAGCGGTGACAGACTTTCATTCAGCGTTAGGACAGTTTTTGAACTACCGCTTAGGATTGCAAATGAACGAACCAGACAGAACTCTATATCTGGCAATTCCTCTCGATATATTTGAATCCTTTTTTCAAGAACGATTCACTCAGGAAGCTGTCAGACAGTATCAAGTGAAGTTAATCGTCTACGAACCAGTGCAGGAGGTAATCATCGAATGGAAAGAATAGAGGAGTACCGCCAATTTATCCGCCAGTTACTAACCACTCATGCCACAGTCGATCCCAATTCAGATTTGGATGTTGAATGTCAGTTGGTGTTCGATACAGAACAAGATCATTACCAAATTTTAGACGTTGGCTGGGAGGGATACAAGCGGATTTATAACTGTTTCATTCACTTAGATATCAAGGATGGTAAAATCTGGATTCAACGCAATATGACAGAAGCCGATTTAGGACAAGAATTAGTTGAGATGGGAGTACCCAAAGAGGATATTATTTTAGGGTTGCATCCACCGTACAAGCGTCCATATACTGGCTATGGAGTTGCTTAGAAAATGCGTAAGGTTCCCCAGAAAAACCTGTTGAAATCGCAATACGGTTTACTTAATGCTTTTTTGTCATTGCGAACGTCCGCGTGAAGCAATCGCAGCGTCTATTTTTCACCTCGTTTTTCCAACGGACTGTCTTAAGTTAACCGTATTGGTTGAAATCGAAATAATCAATGTCTGACACACTCTAAAAGTTAATTTAACTGTCTAACCATTAGCATCGAGACTATTTTGGCATCCAATCAACCAGCCCCCAATTTATTTAGATGGTTTAGAAGGTTCGGGACTTACAATTAACAATTGATCCCCCGATTGACTTTGTTGAACAGCCATCACTGGCGGACGAGCTTGAGGGTCTTTTTGCTGTTCTGTTGTTAAAGCCGGAAACAGATAAATCCAGTTTCCTCTCTCCAAAAGTAACCGCCAAATTCTCGGTTCTTTGGGATTATTGATATCAGTATAATCTCTTTTGCTCAAATCTGCAAATAGACCTGCATCGCCGATCGCCTTAAATCCTTTGGGGGCTAATCGGAGTGTTGGATCGTCGAGTTTTCTGCCTAAAGCAATGTTGTCTTGCTTAGCGATTAAAGCAACGGCGGGTAAAGATGAATTTTCCCCCGCATCGCCTCGGGCATCGGCAATACCTTGGTAGCGAGCAGACCAAAACAACATTACTAATACCAAACTAACGATAATAATTTCGTTAACCAGCGATCGTACCAATTTAATCGAGTTAAATCGATTGATATTAAATTGCTGTCAAGACATCAGTGGGTGATAAAACCACGAAATTCTTGTTACACGAGCCGACGAAGAAAACCTTATAATTGTCCAATTGACTATAGCAGAAATTTTTCTATTTACAATATCAAATACCCACAAAGTGTGGTAAATTGCTAGAGCTGTTAGCAGAAGTGCGAGTAAACTTTTGAGTATCGTCCAGGGGTCAGCTAAAAAAACCTGAATCGGTACTATGAAAAACGATTCTACTGGTAAATCAAGGGTCATTACCTCTAGCTGAAAGTAGTAAAAATAAGACCAGCGATAAATCCAGCCTGTGAAAAACAAAGCTGTACCAAGCAAGCCAACAATACTGGCAAAGTTACCTAAAATATTCGGTTCTGGAGTCAGCGGGGAAGTCGGTTGGGGAGTAGGTTGAGGAGTCGGTTGGGGATTCGGCTGGGGATTCGGGGGATTCGGGGGAGTAGGTTGGGGAGTAGGTTGAGGAGTAGGTTGAGGAGTAGGTTGAGGAGTAGGTTGGGGAGAAGCGGTCACACAATCACCTTCACAAAATGGCGTTGCTTAATCAGGGTATGAAAAAAATAAGTTAAAAATCCCCAAGCTTTGTCGATACTGGTTTCTATGACTGGCATATTTAGCCTTTCATACCGTTAACGGTAGCGGAGTTAACGCTTACCATTGAAGGGGGTTTAGGGAGATTATGAAACGCAACACACTTTCATTTCTAGTTGTAGGATTTTTTACAGTAATAGCGGGTATAGCAGCACAAGTCAATGCCGCCAGCCAACCACAGAATTTGCTATCCATACAAGCACAAGCTAACGTTAGCCAGGCCGTACCAGTAACTTTACGGACGCAAGCGCAAATTGTGATGAAAGGAGGTGAAAAAAGAGATGGTCGAGTTGTAAAAATTGATCAGAAAGGGCAAAAATTATGGATACAGGCATCCGGGGAACAGCGATCTCTCCCCTTGAACCAAATTGAGAAAATCATGTTTCCCCAAAGTACGCCCCCGCCTAGGAGTAATCGGGGGCCTCGTTATCGGCATGGGATTTTGCCTCAAGCCAAAGCCATATGGAATGGCATTCCCATGAGTGCTTTTGAGATGAAAGATGCTATTAAAGGTCAAGCTGTGGTGAAATTGAGTTCGCCTGTCGTTGATCGGGCGCAATTGCAGTACATACGAAAAAACAAGCGATTTTTCGTTGATGAAATGCGATTTAATGTGCAGAAAAAGACTATGACAATTGTAGTGACTCCTTATTGAGTCCGTCGGGGGTCAGAAACCGGGTTTTTTACGAAAATATTTCGTTGTAGCCCGCAGATTCGATAAAAACCCGGTTTCTTTCGGTAGGAGTGCGTCCAGTTTTAGCTTGGGCTGAGGAACGAAACCCAACTTGTTCGATTTAGAGAGTTGGGTTTCGCGAAGCTCAAAATTTGGGCATGGACGAAAATACACTGCTGTTTGCTGACAGCCAATTCAATATTCGCGATGCCGCCTTATTAGGATTGCAAAACACCAGACTCCTCACCTTAAGCGCGTGTCAAACTGCTATGCAAGCAAATTCTAACGGTGAAGAAATATCGGGAGTTGCCTATGTATTTGAGCGTGCGGGTGCACGAGCTGTGATGGCGAGTTTGTGGAGTGTTGATGATGCAGCTACTAAAGATTTGATGGTTCAGTTTTATCAAAATATTAATAAGGGGATGAGTAAAAATGATGCTTTGCGGCAAGCTAAGTTGAGTCAGATTAGTCGCCATCCGTTTTATTGGTCGCCGTTTATTTTAATTGGTGATGCGCGGTAGTTGAAATTCGGCGATGGTTGAAATTGGGTTGAAACCTGGCGGTTGAAACCCGGCGGTTGGAAACCGCGTCTACACAAACAAAACCCGCCTTCGGGGGTTGAAGAGTAGACAGTTAAAATTACATGATCTTCAGTCCGCTTGGCATGGACATCGCATAAAATCTTATATAGCCTTTCTCAAAAAGATGGATGATGTATAACTGACAGCTTACATAACCCTTAAACTAAGAGGGCTAAAGCCCAACAACGTACCTCATCTTTCTGATAACCGTTATATTTGGCATCCAAAAGATGCGATCGCACAACGAATCGCCCAAACCGGCCCAACTAAATTTATACGCGCAAGACGGCAAATACAACACAACGTATACGGTTTGCCACAATGCCCGAATCGATCGCACGCCCTACATTAGGAAGAGTAAAGAAAAGCAGTCCAAAGCTGTAGCAGTACAAGCCTCACCGATGCAACCGTCCCCCAACAGGTTCGGTAAATACACCTTCATCGCAAGGTCTAACCGCCCGCAGTATAGAGATAAGCACCCTATCGAAGACTGTTGTATTAAAGCAGAGCTGACTACCCGTAAACCGCGAAGTAGAATCGCAGTTCTGAATAACCAGACTATCACACAGATAGAAAACCAAAATTTTGTAGAGATTGGAGCCGGAACACCCCTATGGGAAAAGTAGTTGGAATTGACTTAGGTACGACAAACTCCTGCGTCGCAGTTATGGAAGGCGGCAAACCCACCGTCATAGCCAACGCCGAAGGGGGTCGCACCACACCTTCCGTAGTAGCATATGCTAAAAATGGCGATCAACTCGTCGGACAAATCGCCAAGCGTCAAGCCGTGATGAACGCCGAAAACACCTTTTACTCAGTAAAACGGTTTATCGGGCGTCGGGTTGACGAAGTAACCCACGAAACCACAGAAGTTTCCTACAAAGTCCTGAAAGTCGGCAACAGCCTCAAACTCGACTGTCCCGCCCGCGGCAAGCAATTTGCTCCCGAAGAAATTTCCGCGCAAGTGTTGCGTAAACTCGTAGAAGATGCCAGCAAATACCTCGGCGAAACTGTTACCCAAGCGGTAATTACAGTACCCGCTTACTTCAACGATTCCCAGCGCCAAGCTACTAAAGACGCGGGAAAAATTGCCGGTATTGAAGTTCTGCGGATTATTAACGAACCTACAGCAGCCGCTTTAGCCTACGGATTAGATAAAAAGAGCAACGAAACCATCCTCGTATTTGACTTGGGCGGCGGTACTTTCGACGTATCAATTCTCGAAGTCGGCGACGGCGTATTTGAAGTGCTAGCAACTTCTGGAGACACTCACCTCGGTGGTGACGACTTCGACAAAAAAATTGTTGATTTCATCGCCGGAGAATTCCAAAGAGCCGAAGGAATTGACCTCCGCAAAGATAAACAAGCACTGCAACGCCTGACGGAAGCAGCCGAAAAAGCCAAGATTGAACTTTCGAGCGTTACCCAAGCAGAAATCAACTTGCCGTTTATTACCGCAACTCAAGACGGCCCAAAACACTTGGACACCACCTTGACGCGGGCCAAGTTTGAAGAACTTTGTTCAGATTTGATCGATCGCTCTCGCATTCCCGTAGAAAACGCGATTCGCGATGCCAAATTAGACAAATCTGCAATTAATGAAGTTGTCTTAGTTGGTGGTTCTACACGCATTCCAGCCGTGCAAGAACTGGTCAAAAAAATCCTCGGCAAAGACCCGAACCAAACGGTAAACCCGGATGAAGTGGTAGCAGTCGGTGCAGCAATTCAAGCAGGCGTGCTCGCAGGCGAAGTCAAAGACATCCTGTTGCTCGACGTTACCCCGCTGTCTCTCGGCGTCGAAACCTTGGGCGGCGTGATGACCAAAATCATTCCCCGCAACACCACTATTCCTACCAAGAAGTCGGAAACTTTCTCGACTGCTGTAGATGGCCAAACAAACGTGGAAATTCACGTTTTGCAAGGCGAACGGGAAATGGCAAACGATAACAAAGATTTGGGAACTTTCCGTTTAGATGGAGTTCCCCCAGCTCCCCGTGGCGTACCTCAAATTGAAGTTACATTTGATATCGATGCTAACGGTATTTTGAATGTAGCTGCTAAGGATAAAGGTACTGGTAAGGAACAATCTATCAGCATTACCGGTGCTTCTACTTTGCCTAGCAATGAAGTCGATCGCATGGTTCGGGAAGCCGAATCGAATGCGGCTGCTGACAAAGAACGTCGCGAACGGATCGATCGCAAAAACCAAGCCGATTCTCAAGCCTACCAAATCGAGAAGCAGTTGGCAGAATTGGGCGATAAAGTTCCTGCTGATGACAAAACCAAGATTGAAGGCTTGCTAAAAGACTTGCGGGCTGCGATCGAAAGTGAAGATGACGATCGTATCAAAACCTTAACAACAGAGTTGCAGCAAGCATTCTACGCAGTCAGCAGCAACCTTTACCAGCAAGCAGGCGGCCCCACTGACGGCCCTGGTGGCCCTGGAGACGGCGGCCCGACTGGCGGCGGCGACGACGTGATTGACGCCGACTTCACCGAAGGCAACAAATAGTAGGCTAATACCAATTTTTTATGAGGCTGCATAGAATTCGATCCCCCCTAGCCCCCCTTAATAAGGGGGGGACAAGATTATTCTCAAAGTCCCCCTTCTTAAGGGGGATTTAGGGGGATCGAGAACTGTGCAACGACCCGTTAAATCGGTATAAACTAAAAGCCCGCAGTTAGAAGTAGGAAACCCGGTTTTGAAGAGAAGCCGGGTTTCTCTGTATGATTAAAGTTAACACCTTCATGATTCCGCGATTGAAATCGCTTCTACAAAAACGAAGTCCGCCTCCGCGGACTAAGAAATAAAGTCAGGAGTAATCTAAATGTCTCGTTCTCCTATACAAAATTCATCCGCAAACACTCCCAACAAATCTCAGGCTGCATCCTTGCGCCGACTCCGCCGCATCAGTCATTTACTAGACAATGCAATTCCGATTCCCGGCACAAAATACCGCATCGGACTCGATCCAATATTAGGATTGATACCGGGTGGCGGCGATTTAGTTGGTTCAATTTTTGCAGGTTATGTTGTTTTCAAATCCGCTCAAATGGGAGTGCCACAAGAGACTTTAGTAAAGATGGCGGCTAACATCGTATTTGATACAGTTGCTGGCACTGTACCAGTTGCCGGAGACTTGTTAGATGTTGCTTGGAAAGCTAATATCAAAAATATCGAATTGCTGGATGCTCATTTAGGTTCGCCTGAACCGGCTGGAAAAAAAGCTGATTGGTTGTTTGTGGTGGCTTTGCTGTTGGGTTTGATGTTAATTGTCGGAGGCATTATTTTCTTAAGCGTTATGCTTTTCGGGTGGTTATTCCGAGTATTTACTGGACGTTAATATTAGATTTTAGGGTAAAAATCAGAGATTTGCGATCGCCAGCAACAACTTACTGACTCCCTTCCTTCCTAATTCTTCCTTCGCGCCCTTTGCGTCTTCGCGGTTCAATAATATCCTGCGTCTCAATCAAAAATCCAAAATCTAAAATCTCAAAATTGGTTGACGGCGGCCCCCATCTGCCGCTACGCTGTGAAGTAAGAGGTTGCGAAAGCTTGTAGAAGAGGCAACCTGCGTCGCCCAAAAATCTAGTTGCACTGTCCAAAGCTGCGCTAACAGCCAAGGACAGCATAACCGCCAAACTGGTACTAGCAGTCTGGAGGCTCGGAGTATCTTAACATTCTCTGTAGCCGCCCTGCTGTGTGTTGAAATGCGGGGCGGCTGGATTTTTGGGTTTTTCTAGAAAACCCAAAGTCAGGAGAACATAATATGTCACAAGAATTCGTGCCCGACGAAAACGAATCTGATTGTCAAAATTCGGATCCAACAGCCATATCCGAACAGGATATTGTGGTGGTAACGGTTGTGGGTTCGCCCCAGGGTGTCAGAGAAACGATTCTCACTTTGTACCGATTGGGATTTGCCCAAGTTGGCGATTGGAGTCCCGTACAGCGCGCGGCAAATGCTGGCCAGGTGATGAGTGTGCTGATTCGTCGGAAGCGGGCTGACGGTACGCCGCCGAGAAAATCTGGGCGGTAAGTTGCAAGGTTAACTCCTTTTTAGGGCTTACGCATCGGGCCTAGAAACCGGGTTTTTTCGAGAAGACGCGTTGTGATTCGCAGATTTGGTAAAAAACCCGGTTTCTTTAGTCCCAGCGCGTCAGTTATATCTGAAAGTCGCATCCTCATTAAGTAGGAGATGCGACTTTGCTTTCCCAGATGATGGGTACTACTTCTTAGAACCTGACTTGAGTACATGAATTAGTAGGGCAATTGAGCGGATCAAGATTGCGATCGCTAAGAGGGTTTCAGGAACACTGCCTGTATAAGATTGTGATGGCAGATTTGGTTCGATATGAGTTGGTACAGAAATGATTGGTTCGCTAGTGTAAGTCGTGGGTTGTGTTTGAGACATGAAGTTATTTGTCCTGTAAAACTCTACACTCCAATAATCTAAAAAGTCTGAGTGAGGTCGAATCTGAGCGATATCTGACTTGATAACTGAGTTCGTAACTGAGTTGCGAGGTAATTACTTTGTCCACATATCCGGAATTACCAGTCCCAACTGTGTAATTTTAGATATAAGTACATCTTGTGGGATGAGCCATGCCAAGATCAGTCAAAATTCACCCAGACCGCAAGCAGCAAGTTATATCAGCTATTGAACGCAATGGGTTTCTGACTCAGGGAGACTTAGCCGCAAATCTAGGAATAGTCTTATCCACCGTCAGCAACTTTATCAACAGCAAATCGGTATCTATATCGACATTTGAACGGATTTGCGAAAAATTGAACTTAGATAAACGAGAAATTCTTAAACCAATTAACTCAGATAGCGATACTTCGCCGGAAGATTCTACTTCTCCACAAGGTTTTTATGCCTATGATGATGCTTGGGTAGGTCGAGAAAAGCTTGTAGCCGAACTAAGTCAGAAGCTTCGCGGGTCATGTCGGCTATTGCTCATCCTGGGACTCACGGGAATTGGTAAAACTGCTCTGGCGGAAAGATTAGCAGTGCAATTGCAAGACTGGTTCTCTGGAGATTGGAAGAACAAGTTGCGACGAGCGAATTTTGACTATGAGGACAAAGCCACAGACTTTGCCAGTGTTGCTGCTAGATGGCTGGAAGAGTGGGGAGAGAGACTATCAGCAGAGGATAAAAAACCAGAAAAATTGTTACAGAGATTAGTCAAACACCTACGTGAAAATCAGGTGTTGGTGTTGATTGATTCTCTAGAAAAACTGTTAACGGGAAATGAAGATGAAGGTTGGGGTGATTTTGCTGATGAGTGGTGGGAAAAATTCTTTTTGAGCTTATTGTCAGCAGAATCTTGCCAAAGTCGGTTAATCATCACTTCACAGGACTTACCAGTTAAGTTGGTAGATTCTCGTTACAAAAATTTCTGGCATCGGGAAGTCTTGTATGGATTAAATGAATCTGAACAGGAAGCATTGTTCGAGACAACTGGATTAGAGGTCAACCAGGATTCACCTGATAAACCCCTCTTGTTACGAATTGGGAAAGCCTACAAGGGTCATCCTCTAGTTTTGCGAGTAATTATTGGGGAAATCTGTGAATCTTTCGATGCGAATGTCCAAGCTTATTGGAATGATATCAACAGTAAAATAGAGGAGGTAGAAACAGCTATTTATGAGGCAGAGCAAGGAAAAATATTAGGAGAACAAGATGAATGGAAGTTGCACAAGCTAACTTTGAAAGTGCAAAGAGAAGTCAACAAACAACGTTTGGAAGTTACATTTGATCGATTAGAAAAGCAGGTGAAGGATGCTTACATCTTAATTTGTGCGGCTTCCGTGTATCGCGCTCCAGTACAAGCAGAAGGATGGCTGATGCAATTGGTCAATTTGGTGAAGCGTATAGAGAATAAGCAGTGTAACGAGGAGCGTCAAGAGAGGGCATTAAAGGAATTGTGCGATCGCTTCCTCGCTGAGGGATCAGTTAACCACAATAATAAGCCCGTTTTGGGACAACACAATTTAGTTCGCAGTGTGGCGCTGGCTAACTATCAAAAGTTATTAACAAGTCTAAAAAATCAATCAAAATCAGCATGATCACTAACGAATTAAAACCTGGTCAATTGCTATTTGCGAAACTGGAAATCGATTTGGATGAAGTTCCGATTGAGAAACTTGCTGCTTATACGGCAGTGAAATATTACCTCACAGTCGAGGATGAGCCGCCAGACGATGTAACTAATTTAGAACAGGTGAAGCGCTATCTGCAATCTTTCGATCATCTTTGTGAAATGGAAGCTTGGGAAGCCGCTAGTGAGATACTTTTGAGTTATACTCATACTACTACTAATCAAGAATTACGTATTCAACTAAGAATTTGGCGCTACTATCGTGAACTAGCCAGCTTATATAACAGAATTTTAGGTAAGCTAAATTCCAGATGGGACGCTATTTGTTTGAACGGTTTGGGTCTCGTTTATTATGGTCTTGGAGAGTACACACATGCGATTGAGTTTTATCAGCAATGTTTGGCTATCGCACGAGCGACTGGCGATCAACATAGAGAAGGTAGGGCATTAGGAAATTTAGGGCTTACCTTCTATGCTATGGGACAATATCATCAAGCAATTAAGTATACTCATCAGTATTTACAAAAGTCACGGACGATTGGTGATTCTCAGGGAGAAGGAAATGCGCTTGGCAATTTGGGCATTATTTACAAAGCACTAGGAAAATATCACCGAGCAATTAATTATGCTCAACAGCATTTGGATATCGCACGAAAAATTGGTGATCGACTCGGGGAAGGGAATGCACTGGGTAATCTAGGTACTGCCCACTATCCTTTAGGAAAATATCACCAAGCAATTGACTATGCTCAGCAGCATTTGGATATCGCACGGGCAATTGGTGACAGGCTGGGTGAAGGGAATGAATTAGCAAATATGGGTCTTGCATACCATGCTATAGGAGAGTACACTCATGCAATTGCTCTGTATCAGCAGCGGTTGACCATCACACAGGTAATTGGGGATCGGCAAGGAGAAGGTGAGACACTGTGTAGGTTAGGAGCGACATTAATAAGACTGGATCTGTATTCAGAAGCTTTGAAAGCTTTGCATACATCATTAGAAATCTGTAACACAACTGGTAATCGTTCTATTCAAGCTGAAGTTCAAAAAATTTTGGCAGAAGCTTATCAAATATTAGGCCCTCGCACTCTGGCTATTGAGTATTGTAATCGCGCCTTATCTATCGCCGCAGAATTAGGCATTCCGCTAGTCAAAGAGTGTCAGGAGTTGAAGGAAAAATTGCTCAGTCAGAAAGCGTATAGAGGAAACACAAATGACAACTAATTCACAAACTCCCGCCCAATCAGTTTTTGCCAGCCTAAAAATAGATTTGGATGAAGTTCCAATTGAGGAACTTGCTGACTACACAGCAGTAGAATACTATCTCATGATTGAAGACGAGCCACCATCTGATACAACTAATTTAGAGAAGGTGCGACGCTACTTAGATTCCTTGTATCATGTTTGTAAAGTGAGAGAATGGAACCTACTCAAGGCAATTTTTTCTATACCTATATGCATAAGCCAAGAAGAAAAAAATTTAGCGTTGTCTTTGGATGAATATTTAATATGGCAAGCACTTACTAATAGCCTACTAGAAATCATTCAAAATGCAATCTTTTGTTTTCAAGGAAACATTGACGATCTCAATTATATATTAATGTTAAAAGCTAGAGCATTATCTGGAAATAATAGAGCGGCAGCTCATAATATTTTTTCACAAATCATTGGAGGCTCACCAGAGAATTCAGAAAATCATATAGAAGCTAATGCTCGTCTAGGAATATCTCTAATTTATTCTGCTGGTTATCAAGAAGGTATAGTATCTTCTCAAAAATCATTGACAATGATTGAAAACTTCATTAATTATAATTCTGAACTTAATATTCAAGTAAAAATGCTGGAATTAAAAACAGAATTACTTGAGACTATAGCTCTTTATGAAATGAGCCATAGTAAATTTAAACAGGCGATTGAGTTATATACAGAAGTTTTGAATCTGAGAAGACAAAATAAGATTATGCATAAAGTTATTAGCCCATTAGTCTATCTTGGCATTCTACATCGAAGAATGGGTGAATATAATCGCGCCATATCTTATTTAACCGAGGCTAAACCGTTAGCAGAAAAATTTCAAGATGATAACGCCCTAGCTTGGATACCGCATCATCTAGCCTGGGTTTTTCTTAATCAAGGGAAACCTCTTTTAGCAGAAGAGCAATCCAATATATCTCTTGAAGGATATAAGAAAATGGAGTCTCAGAGTGGACAGGGCGGTATGGCTGATGTTTATGAACAACTAGGTTTTATTCATCTTGCGAAAGATGAAATTGATGAGGCATATGAAAAATTCGAGATGGCACTTAAGATCAGAATAGCTATTGAAAACCGTCATGGTGTTGCGAGTTGTATGATGGGATTAGCACTTGCTTCATGGCATAAAAGGCAGTATTTAAAGTTTATAAAATTTTCATTACAAGGATTTAATAGATATTATAAAATTGGGGTATTAAATCGGGTAAGAATCTTCAGGATGGTTAAGTTAGCCTATATTTGGACTGTAGGTAAACTAAATTGGACTATGTAAATATCAATATCAATACATAATTAGACATCACCCTAGCCAAAAAATGTCAGGAATTAAAGGAACAATTACTCAGCTAACTAACATAACTGTAGTTTAGACTAAAAAATGATTGCAGCCAAAAGTAGCCGCCTTTGAATATCCGGCAAGCTGTTACTCAAAAACTCAAGAGGGAGAAGATTAA